>CAMAPQ010000125.1 GCA_945860125.1 Klebsiella pneumoniae | reverse complement strand
AGTGTCTTATTCTCACTCAAAATAAGTCCACTTATATAACGACAAACATGATTAAAACCTTCACCGCGTCGAAAAAAAGTGCTAAAGCGTTCCATGTAATCTGTAATTTGGGATGGCACATCAATCAAGGGTAACATGACGCCTCTCCTATGTAACGTAATCAGTTACAGGCATCTTACCTAACTTTAGCCTTCTGAGAATAAAAAAAGAAAGAATTAACCATGCAGGTTATTTTTCAATCAAAAAAATGCTCAAAAATAAGAAAGAGCTAGTTTTTTATGAGCCATCATTCCAAGTCGTGTATTAATACATATTTGTTCTGTATTAATAGTAAATTTTGTTCTTTGAGATATTCGATCATTTTTTGTGAGTGAGTGTCTTTTTCAATAAGTTGCTTTGTTTTTAAGGAAAGCTGTTCTTTTTCATTAGATGAAAAAATAAATTTTTCTACCATTTCATTCTTTTCTTTAAGTAAATTTTTTATTGTTGAATTTAAATTATTTTCTAAGCTTTTAAAACTATGGATTGCACTTGTTTTTTCTAATTCGTTTTTTGATATAATCCCCTCATTTTTTTCTATTTCTAATTTTAAATAACTATTTTCTTTTTCTGTTTTCTGATTTTTATGAAATAAATTAGATAAATTATTTTCAAGTTCAATCCTTATATTAATAAGAATATTACTATCATTTTTCAGTAATTCCATTTGTTTTTCATGATGAGCTAAAATATTTTTTAGCTGGTTGTTATCTGCTTCTTTTTGTTGGGCGCTTGATTTTTGATAATGCTCAAAATTATCCTGAAGTTTTCCAAGATAATTTTCTAGATCTAAAATTTTAGATTTTTTTTGTTCTAGCTTATTTTTAAGTAAAACTATTTCGGTTTGTAGCGAATTAATTTGATCTGAAAGTAGATTGCATTGTTTTTTAATTTGAATATTTTCTTTTTTGGTATTAAGTAAGTCATCGTTTAACTGTTCATTTTTTAATGACAATAGGTTTATTTCTTCATTAATTTTTTGAGTTAAGTAAGTTTGTTCATCAAGTAATATTTTGTTTTCTTGTTTGCTCTTTTCAATTTCAATAAAAGCTTTTTCCTGAATTTGCATTCTTAAGCTTTTAATTGATTCAACTAAATCTTGCGGTAAACCTGTTTGTGATTCTAAAACCTTTTTTTCATTATTTTCTTTCCATTCCTTGAGTAGTTTTGCCAGCGTACTACGGCTTCCTGTGCCAAGATTTTCACGTACAAGATCAACCGTAGGTTGCTTGCCTTTTTGCAGGATTGAGTTACAAGCACGCATTACTTCCGGATAAGTAATACCGTTTCTGCCCATAGTAATTCTCCCTAAAATGTTTAAAATCGAAAAATCGCCAATACAATTTAATTTAAGGATTTTAAATGTATAACAAGGTTCGTTATACCATCCCCGCAAATCAAGAAATTGTTTCCACAAACTTATCGGCGCTCAAAGCTAAAAATCAACTTCAGCATTATATATCAGCAGGAACAGCAGATAATACGAGAAAAACCTATCAAGCTGCTGTGCGTCATTTTATAAAGTGGGGAGGGCAGCTGCCTTGCCAACAAAATGACATCGTTCAATACTTGCTTTTTTTTGCCGAAAAACAAAATACAAGAACTTTGAAAGTGCGTTTAAGTGCTTTATCTCAATGGCATCTTTTGCAAGGTTTTAGTGATCCCACAGCGTCACTGGAAATAAAAAAAATAATGAAAGGTATTACACGTACGCATGCTTGCCCTGAGCAAAAAGCTTCTGCTTGTTATGCTGAGCACTTTAATTTAATGATGTTATTTCTCTCGCAAAAAAAAACTTTAAGTGATTACAGAAATCAGGTTTTAATTTCATTAGGTTTTCTCGGTGCTTTTAGAAGAAGTGAGTTAGTTTCTTTAAAGGTAAGTAACCTTCAGTTTGAAAAGCAGGGCGTTTTAATTTGCCTAAATAGGTCAAAAACAGATCAAGCAGGGAAGGGTATTACTAAAGCCATTCCTGTAATGAATCATCCTTTGTGTCCTGTAAAGTTGCTCACTACATGGTTAGCATGTTTAAACTCATCTGAGCATTATTTATTTCCCTTTATTGATCGATGGGGCAATATTACCAATAAGCCGCTTACGCCTGCTGGCGTCAATTTAATCATTAAAAAAGTTGCAAAAGAGGCTGGTTTGCCTGAAGGTCATTGGAGTAGCCACAGCTTACGGCGAGGATTAGCAACGTCTGCTTATCGTGCTGGCGCTTCTTTTGAGTCTATTAAACGGCAGGGCGGCTGGATAAGTGATGCAACTGTTTGGGGCTATATAGAAAAAGGTAAAATATTTGATAATAATCCTGCCGCCGCTATTTTCACTAAAATTTAAGTCAGATTTAAACGTTAGTCTCGCTAAGATTCCCTCTCTAATGTTAAAAATAAATGTTCAGGGAGTTGGGCTCGTAGTTCAAGGGGGTTTAGCATACTGTAGTCTTTAGCTATCTCTAGAATAACCATTCTTGCTAAGGAGACAGATAGTTCTGCTCGTAATGCCCCTAATATTTCAGGCGCCGCCACAATAATGAGCCGATCAAACTTGTGATTAAAATGAGCTGTTTCAACATAATGCATGACTTCATGAATAAAGAGCTGCGTAATTTTTTTGCTAGGCGACGTATTGGGTTCCATAGAGTGACGGCCAGCCCCCAAGCTATCATGCGTTCGTCCGGGGCGATCACTTAGTAACTCGTGATCTTGTTTATCCCCATCGGGATTAATAAAGTCTTTTACTTCTTCTAGGGGGTCGCTATTTGAACTGGTTTCAAAAATGCGCGCACGTACTTTATCAGCAGCAACAATCCAAGTTGGTTTCATAGCGTCACTTCTCCATCCATGTTGAAAGTCTAGCCTAAAGGCAATAGTAGCTCACGACAAAATTCTACGCCAAATAGGCGTTAGTGCAACCAATAAATAAAAGACAAATAAATAAAAAGATTAAAACATGATGTGTATTTTTTATGTAACACATAACGTTATGTGATATATAACGTTATATAATGATAATTGCTTTTTCTTTTATTTATTTTTT
>CAMAPQ010000124.1 GCA_945860125.1 Klebsiella pneumoniae | reverse complement strand
GGATTTCTTTTTTTGAATGGTTGTATGAATCGATCAGCATCAACGCCCCACCACAACTCACTTAAAATTTAACAGCAAACCGGGATTGGTTTACGCTCAAGTTTGGGCGCCTACGCGCGATGTCAAATTATGGGGCGTGATCTTTTACTAAATTGAAGCATCATCCTTGCTGTCATTGACCTGTTCAACGATCTGTTCAACTTCCCACTGCTGGAATTTTTCGATATCAGTTTTCATCGAAGCTAACACCCAACCAAATAGCGCCACATCATCAAATAAACCAAGGGCGGCAATAAAGTCAGGAATAACATCAAAGGGCATAATAAAATAGGCAATGGCAGCGACTAAAGCAATGAGGCTCTGTTTTGGCACAGCTTTGTATTCACCACGAGCATAAGCTTTAAGCAAACGAAAACTAGCAGTTAACGAACCATGAATTTTTTTTAAAGCACCTGTCTGCTTGTTCATCGCTTTTACTGTTGCTTCTTGTACGAGTTGATTAAGCTTGGCAGGTTGAGCAATCAACCCTGCCGCATTCACCTCAAGGCGCTTATAAATTCGACTATTTTTAATCGTTTCGATAGATGGCATAAATACTCTCTCAAGCTGTCTTAAAAGACTAGATAAAACTATATATTTTCCTTAGGAGCTCAATAGGCAGGTGGATTTGCACATTTTGAAGGATGCAATCGCCGCGAAGCCCTGCTAAGAGAGCAACGTTAGCACGCATATTATCATTTAAACCTGCACGAATTGAAGGATACTTTGAAGCAAGCTCACGGTTAAGGCTCATCTGATTATCAGCATGTGAAAGTAAATTTTGTAACTGATGCAGTGCTGAATCATCATTAACCATACTCACTACCCAACGTCTATAACGCGCAGAAGAATGATAATCTAAATTGTTTATAGATACGTTATTTGTTGTATGACTTGCATTCAGAATGTGCTGATTAATACCTAAAGAATTCATAACCTACCTCTATTATAAAAAATATGCTGCATACCGGCATCGTAAACGAACGATCACTTTATAGCCACTATTGATCTGGACATAATCCTAATATAATAAAAATCAATCAGACAGCATTCAGTTAATAGACTCAATAATAGGACTTACGCAAAATTGTTCCAGCAAGGCGTCACGATAAAGACAGTACAAATTGTACGGCAGGGCAGGACAACAAAGCTGGGCGATTTTGCGTAAGTCCTAAAAATCCATAAAATAAATAAATGCTACAATCAGCGCTAAACAGCGCTATAAATAAAATAAAAAATGCAGCGAAAAATTTAATACTTCTGAAATCTAACACCAATCATCCATGATACTTTTTCCTTTTTAAATAATTAAAATCGATATCTTAGCTCTAAATTATAGGATCGCCATTCAGAGCTTAAGTGTAAATTAAATCCTTTAGCAGGATCTTCATCTTCTTTAATTAAAGCTTGATTTAAACGAACAATATTATCAGGAAAAATTTTAATTAAATCTGTTCTCATAACAGCACGACTGAAAACATAAAGTAATTTTTGCTCTGTATAAGCACCAAAAGCTAAGTTTGCGCCTAATACATCCTGAGCATAATCGATTGAAGAAATATCAAAGAGTGTGTCGTTAATCATATAACGTGGCTGAACATCAACAGCAGAATCCAAATTAAACTCTGCACATACAGCAATACGCGAACCAACAAGCCAAAATAGAATAAAAATCAAAATTACTCTTTTCATGCGAGGCCTCATAATCATATGGCAAGCTTCAATCTTCATCTCACCAAAAACCATATCAAAAACGATATTAATTTAAGGCTAGAGTATGATTTGCCCTCCTGCCATGATCCATGCCGCAAACTCACATAAAAAAACAACAATTAGCTTTTCTGTCGTAAAAAAAAATAACGTATTGAATAACTTTCAAAAAAATGACTAAAGCGATGCTTGCAAAACGTGCATTACATCACTTATTTCTTTTCTAGCCTGATTGATCACTTGAATACTCTCTTCAGGACTCATCCCTAGCTTAAGAAAAACAGGCAATGTCTTCCAAGGTAATTGAGACCAAGGATGCTGGCTGCCTCTTGCAGCATGCAGTTTTGACATTAAAACAATTCCGCCATATCAATGCGCCCTTCATGATTGCGCATGGGATTAATCACCTCTAAAGGCAAAGCGATTAAATCATTATTAAGGCTCCACTCTTTTAAAATCCAACAACCTAAATTGCCTTGCAGCTCATGCACAACACGGCTCATTAATAAGGCATTTTCTTTTAAGTCTGGAATTTCTGAGCACTTAATAAACGCAGGAAGTACGCCAATATTGTGCATCAGCCCTGCCATTAAAGCTTCAGTATGCTCAATATGTTTGTATTTTTTAGCCATAACCTCACTTATGGCAGCAACATAAGTACTGAATTGCCAAATTGACTTTAATTGCTTCTTATAACTTGATAAGTTTTTATAATTATAAATTTGCATTAGTGCAAAGCTCGTTACAAGGTAACGAATACAATGAATGCCTAAACGAGCAATTGAAGTAGCAATGCTATCTACTTTTTCTAGCCCCATAAACATCGGGCTATTGGCAACCTGAACAATACGCCCAGCAAGCACAGGATCTAAACTAATAATTTTAGCCAGCTGCTGACTGCCGGCATCAGGATTATCTACTGCTTGTTTCACTTTGTAGGCAATATCTGGCAAAGAAGGTAAAACAAAGTTTTTTTGTTCAATTTCCTCTTCAAGCTCAAGTAAAATCTCCGCCGCATATTCCTTTGCTTCAAGATCAGCTAAAAGTGGATCATCACTCAACTCACTCTTTCCATTAAATTGATTGGACATAACTTAACTCACCCCAAAAAAGAGAAAAATGGTATGGTGTCGCAATACAATCAAATATTTTTACTTAGAAGTTGCATTTTTAGTTTAGTTCAACCGATAAGTTTAGGGCCTGTTGAACTTTCAAAATTATTCTCATCACATCGGTAACCATATAAAAGCGCAAGCTAGAGCCATGGTTCCGATAAAATTTCTTTTCAGCTTATCGTAACGAGTAGCTACCGCTCTGAAGTGTTTTAATCTTGCAAAAGCA
>CAMAPQ010000123.1 GCA_945860125.1 Klebsiella pneumoniae | reverse complement strand
AGCATGATCAATGGAAAAACGGTGTGAAATAAGCGCCTGTGGATTAATACGAGTACTCGCCATCATATCCAATACAGCTTCAAAATTTCGTTGTTCTGTCCACCTTACAAAGGCAACAGGGTAATCCTGACCTTTCTCTTCATAGTTTGCATCATAACGCCCAGGCCCATAAGAACAGGAGACCTGAAAAGAAAGCTCTTTTTCGTAAAAATCAGCACGCGAAAGCTCAAGGCCCGTCACACCCACTAAAACAATACGCCCCCGTTTTCGACACATTAAGGCTGCTTGATGTACAGGTTCATTACTTTTAGTGGAGGCTGTGATTATTACAGCATCCACGCCACGTCCCCGAGAGAATGCTTCTGCTACTTGAATAGGCTCTTGTTGTTTTGATAAATCAACAATCTCACATCCTAGAGCTTCTGCTCTTTTGAGTTTTTCGCTATCAAAATCAATACCCAGAACACGGCATCCCTGAGCTAATAAAAGCTCAACCGTCATTAAACCAATTAAACCCAAACCGGTTACGACAATCGCTTCACCTAGCGTAGGCGCTATAAGCCTAATACCTTGTAACGCTATAGCACCCAATACAGTAAAAACAGCATTCTCATCTGTCACATTCTCTGGTACTTTTGCACACAAATTTACCGGCACACTGACGATTTCTGCATGCTTACCATTAGAAACAACGCGATCACCCATCACAAAACCAGTGACGCCTTCACCCACTTCAACCACAGTGCCTACATTACAATAACCTAAAGGCAGCGCTTGATCTAATTTATTAAAGACCGTTTCAATAGTGGGCATGAGTCCATCTGTTTTTATTTTATCGAGCACCATACGTACTTTGTCTGGCTGCTGGCGTGCCTTATTCAGCCAGTTTGCCTTACCAAATTCCACTAACATGCGCTCAGTGCCCACAGATACTAAAGTATGGGAAGAGCGAATGAGTAACTGCCCTCGTCGCACGCTAGGACAAGGCACTTCAGCAATTTCTGTTTCACCGGTTTTAAGAGATTGTAATAACTGTTTCAATGTTTATATCCCTATTCACTAAAACGAATTAGCTAAGTTGAGTGGGTTTTTTTCAATTTGATAAGTGTGCACAACATCAAAATAAGTTCGACACCAAATTTCAATACTTAAAAGAGAAAACAATAAATAAGCCCCATCGATTTGGCCTTTATCATTTTGTGCAATTATTTTTTGTACCGCAGAAGGGTCAAATAACCCTCTTTTTTTAAGGCTATCGATAGAAAGTAGATCCTGAATTAGAGGGCGCAATTCTCCTTTCATCCAATTTCTCAGCGGCGCACTAAAACCAGATTTAGGACGATAAATAATATCTTTAGGAAGATAAGCTTCCATGCTCTTTTTAAGAATCCACTTCCCTACTTTACCCTTTTGTTTTAGTTCTATGGGAATACGAGCCGCATAATCAACGAGCTCTAGATCTAAAAAGGGTACACGTACTTCAACGCCTGCCGCCATCGACATTTTATCGGTATAGTTTAAATTGTGATCGGCAAGAAAAAACCGTTGTTCTAAAGCAAGCATACGTTCTAATTGAGAAACAGAATGAGGCAATGGCTTTAAAAAATTAATCAGGGGTAAACAAGCGCTCTCAATACCCACTTGGGATTTAAATTCAGGCGTATAAAGACTAAATAACAGCGCCTCTTTTGACCAAACAAAATAATCAGCCAGACGCGCATCACCTGTAAGATTTGCCCCACTCAACCACTTTGATAAACGTCGATACAAAGGATTATTCTGATTCGTTTTTAGCGTTGCGTTTTGCATGAACAAACGTAACGATAACGGCAAAGCGTGCCAGTAACGCTCCCAGTAACCTTGATAATACACAGCAACATGTCTTCGATAACCGGTAAAAAGGTCATCGCCACCTGCACCCGAAAGTAATACCTTAATACCCTGTTCACGTGCCAAACGACTAATATATAAAACATTTAATGCTGCAGGATCAGCCAGCGGCTCATCTAATTGCGCAATCATGCTATATACATCATCTGCCATACGGGAAGCAGTAATCTCAACGACATCTAACGGCACGTTTAGATACTTAGCAACTCGTCTGGCATAAGGTAAATCATCTGCCATTCCTAACTCTTGTCCACCTGCAATCGTAAAACAACGAATATTAGGCGTGCTTTCACGGGCTAAAGCCACAATTGCACTTGAATCAAGGCCGCCAGACAAAAAAGCACCCACAGGAACATCTGCGACAAGCTGCCGCTTTACCGCTGTTTTAAGCGCATTTTGTGTGCCGGTTATGGCATCTTTTAAAGTTAAATGTGCTTTATACCTCTCGCCATTCAAAACAGGCAACTGATACCAAGTTTTTCGCTGAGCGATTTTTCCTTGTTTAACGGTAAGTGATTCACCCGGCGCTAATTTATAGACACCTTCTAGTGGCGTCTCAACGCCTGGACACCATAAAAAACTTAAGTAACGATGTAACGCACTCGAACTTAAATTGAGGGATGAAGATAAAAACGGCATGAGTGCTTTTATTTCACTGGCAAAAACAAATCCTAAGGCGTTTTCGCAAAAATAAAGGGGTTTAACGCCAAGCGCATCTCTTGCGATAAATAGAGAATCACACCGACTATCCCAAATAGCAAAAGCAAAAATACCATTTAAGCGATGAAGCATGGCTTCACCCTCAGCAAGATACAGCTTTAGCAAAACTTCTGTATCAGATGAAGACTGAAACGAATAACCTTTTTCTTCTAATTCTTTACGCAACTCGCGAAAATTATAAATTTCACCGTTAAAAACCAGCACGATATCGCCATTTTCAGAAAACATCGGCTGATTTCCAGATGCAGAAAGGTCTAATATCGATAGGCGTCGGTGAGCAAGACCTATTTCACCTGTCGAATTAAACCATAAACCACTCGCATCAGGGCCACGGTGTAACTGACGCTCATTTGCCAAAGTTAACTTGGCTTTTGCATTGCTAAAAGTGCCGTAAAAACCAGCTATTCCGCACATGCTGAAGAGCTCCCATCAGCCAACATTCTTAAAGCATTCCATGTTTTTTCTGCTGTATCTTCCCAACTGAATTTGAGTGCCTGATTATGAGACCTAGACTTGAAGTCTTCTTTTTTTTCTTCATCATTTAGTACCAATACGAGT
>CAMAPQ010000122.1 GCA_945860125.1 Klebsiella pneumoniae | reverse complement strand
TTAGTATGTGCAGCCCGTATTAAAACGGCTATCCGTTCATTTTCCTGCGTTCGCTTTGACGGGGCACGTTTGAGCCATGCATAAAAACCAGCTCGTGAAACCCTAAGTGTCCTGCATAATAATTTTATGGGATAACAACCTTGCCAGTGATTTACGAATGCGTACCGGGCAATGATGCCCTGGCAAAGTACGCAGCCGCCTTTTTTAGAATGTCCCGCTCCATTTTGGCTTCTATACCCAAAGTAATTGGAATCACGGGGAGGCGGCAAGAGAGAGAACCTCATGAGCATAGATAAACTATGTGATTGGGGTGAACGAGCGCAGCCAACAATGCCGTGTTTTCAAGTACGAAGGGTATATAACCAATTTAACTGCTTCCCCACGAAACTCTAAGGTGTATCTGTTCATCTCTTTTTTACTCATGCTTCCCCCTGTTGGACTAAGTTTAACAAACATGGCGTGTCCATCAATATCAGGGTACCTCAGTATGATGCTACATGGGTAAATGGTGTTTTTAATGAGCTTAAAAATTTCATTAAAAAGAAAAGCTCAACATTTTCCATAGTGCATAACCATAGTATTTATGATGTATTATTATGGTTTATTGGCTTCCCGCTAGCATTTTTTGTGTGTTGGAAATTAAGTAATTTTATTACGACTACATTTGTTAATGCATTTGCTATTAGTGCATTATATTTTTATTCTTTTATAGTATCTTTATTCGGGTTCAGGGTTTTATTTCACTATTTGCGCTGGGTATGTCCGCTTGTTGAATACAAGCAAGAAAATAGCATGATGCTTATTCATCGAGGTGTTTGGTTGTCAATTATGACATCCATTATTGCCACTGTAATATCAAGTGTATTCTAGGTGAAAATTTGCGTATTTAGAATATTTTCCATTTCCAATGAGTGTTTATCATTGCCTTACAAATGCCTTTGCGGAATACTCGATTCATGAACAACGCCGATAATTTCTATGTGGGCATCATGGATAAGATAAAAAATCGTGTGTTTCTCATAGTCGTAACTGTAGTAACCCGCTTTTACTTCGGGGCGTGCGCGTCCTTTAAGCGGCATGTCAGCTAATGATTCAAAACGAGCATTCAAACCTAGAAGATACTTGTTACGTTGGGCTTTCCCGTGATTTTTAAGGGTGTAGCGTCCAATGTCTTTGATCGCTTCTTGTGCGTTCTCGCGTAGCACATACTTTTTACGCATAGAGCTATTGGGCTTCTTGGTCTAGTTCGTCTATCAGAGCATCCATAGAAAAGTTTTCAACTAAGGGGCTTTTTTCGGATAGCTCAAGTGTGGTGCGTAACGCTTCCATCTTCTTTTTATATTGCTTTTGCTCGTACCAAAGCCGCAGAGCTTCGCGCACCACTTCGCTTGATGAGTTATATAACCCACTTTCAACATGACTTTTAACGATGGTTTCAAGTTCAGGTGTCAGTGATACGTGCATAGTCTTCGCCTCTATTGTATAGGATTAACCATACAAGATATGTCAAAGAATGTCAATGATTGACATTGATGATCATGGTTGGCAATGTCAATCCCCTGCCATTTTTTGCTAAAAATGTACGTACATGTATATTAATATATGTACATCTATAATTATTTAACTTAATATTTTTGTACGTTTTAACGTTAATAATGTAAGGGGTATAAATGGATATTATAACGATTGCCACCCAAAAGGGCGGGGCTGGCAAAACAACGCTTGCTACTAACTTAGCCGTTGCAAGTGCGCGTGCTGGAAAAATCACGTTAGTGATAGATGCTGATAGCCAAAAAACAGCTTTTGAATGGTTTCAAAAAAGAGAAGACCAAAGCAATCCCCTTGTGATGGAATCAACAGACCAAAAAACGTTGTTTCGTATTTTGGAGCTTGCCAAAGAAAAAGGTGTTGATAGGGTCTTCATTGATACGCAAGGCGCAGATATGCCGTTAGTGAATGATGCTATATCGTGCGCTGATTTTTGCATTATGGCGTGTGGTTCTGGTGGCTTCGACATTGCTATGCAGCGTACTACCGCCGCCGTAGTGAAGCGTTTAGAAAAGAAAGCAGCTTTTATCATCACAAAAGCCACGTCAAGAGGGCAGGAAGCCAAAGAAACCAGAGCCATATTGTCAGGGCTTGGATTTAGTAGCCCAGAACATCAAACGACCTACCTTAAAGTGTACCGAGATGCGGCTATATGTGGGCTATCTGTTCTTGAATATGAGCCAAACGGCAAAGCCGCTAAAGAAGTTATGGCGTTATATAAGTGGCTAGAAAAGAAGCTGGTCGTATCGCCATTGTTAGCGGGTTTAAAAGAGGGGATAGCCGAAAATGTCTAAAAAACGAGCCAGTGCTTTGCAGAATTTAGCGGCTGAAATGAACGTACAAACGTTAGAACGTACAAACGTTAATAATGTAGAAATAGAAAAAATCACAGAGACGGTAGCTAATGCAGGTGTTACTCATCACGCAAAAAAACCGAAGAGTAGGTCTGTGAATAATATTCCTTGGTATCCTAAAAGCAAAAAACTCAAACAGGAGTTGAAGCTTTTAGCCCTACATGAAGAAACAACATTAACAGGGCTAATTGATGAGGGGATAGCTATGGTGCTTAAAAAACGTGGCAAGGATATAAAAGACTATCTCTAAATGCATATTAATATATGTACGTACATAACTATGTGCGTACATATATTAACTTTGTTCTACACGTTTTTTGCAAAATCCAATAAAAGCCCCGTCAGGGCTAGTAAAATTAGGGCATCCAGAAGATTGCCAAAACTCTAGCCATTCTGCTTCAAGTCCATATACATCATAATTACGCCCAACTATTTCTTTGGCTTTTTTTATTGTATCTGGTTTAAGGTGTGGACGATTACTATCATACAAAAGGTCTCTGGCATCGCCCACAAAGCTAAATACCACAATGTCATCTTCTAACGATACGCGGTAATCTGGTAGGTGATGATGTTCTATAAGATATTTCAAAGTAAACTTAAATTGTTTAAGCGCACCTGACGAACCTACTTTTTTTTGTAGTTTTTTGATGCCAATTGCCCATTTTTTTTGTGTGCCGCAATGCTTGCGTGCTATTTCATAAATACGGCGTTCTATAGGCTTTCTAAGCCTGAAATAATCACGATTAATGCTTAATACTTCTTGTCCTAT
>CAMAPQ010000121.1 GCA_945860125.1 Klebsiella pneumoniae | reverse complement strand
TCATTAGCATGTAACATCGCAAAGGCCATTCTCATTTTTTGAGTTGACTCTAAATCTAATAAATCATGCTCACGCACAAAGCGATAAAAAGTGGTGGGTGCTAATTGCTGACGCGTAAAATAATTACGCGCTAACAAAGTGCGATAGAGCGCACTTTTAGGGATTTTACCGACTTTATTGGTACTTAAGCTGGGTAAAATCTCATTGAAAGCTTCAGCTAATTCAGCCACGGGGACTTTACGCTGCGTATTTTTATCGGCACGTGTTTTTTTCTCAAGTGTCGTGATACCGTTTTTTTTATAACGATAAATCCAAGTGCTGATGGTGCGCCAAGTAAATTGAAAATGATGCCCGGTTTTCTGGCAAAAAAACGACTGCTCACTGACCTTTCTAATGCGCGCAAGAATAGTAGAACCTGAGGCAACATCAGTTGCCGCGAGCACGCGCAAACGAATTTCCAAAGATGGATTGGGCATAACAAATCTCCCGTTGATTAAAAAGCATCAGGAGGTTAAATCAGGGGCCCGCAAGTAAAAATGACAAAATCGGTTGCAGAGCAAAATCAGTGAGTCACCACCCTAAAGTTCACCTTAAAATCGATGATAAAAAGGCAAATAACGTCAACAAAAGCGCTGATTTAATTGAACTTGAATGACAGATTTATCAGAAAAATAATGAATCCAACCAGACAAAGTGGTTAACAGAAGGGATAATTGAGCCGAGCGATGTACAACAGAAACTGAGAGATTTAATGGTCTTGCAAAAGGCAAGTGACTGCGAAACAACCCCAGGTTTGCATGGAGCGCATTCAGCCAACGATAGGCTTGCCGATGAGTAAAATGACTATGCCCAACCGCAAAAAAATAAGCTTGCACCACCTTAGAGCCTTGAATGAGTGACAAAACAAAAGCCCAAATAGCACTTAACGAATAACGGCGCTGAGGGATAAAAGCAGCAAGATAGAGTGCAAAGGTACGACCACAACCTGCTTTTCCATAACGTTTGGCGCATAAAATGCGTTTACCAACTTTAATACTAGGTTGACGATAAATAAACCCATGCGAAATCCACTGATTTGAACAAGCACAATATTGGCAAGTTTGGCTAGAAGTTAAGGTATCAAGAGAATGAGAAAAAGCTTCCAGCTTAAAAAGTGAAGAAAAAAATTGCCGCATAAAAATTAACCCAATTTAAATTATTTAAACTAAGTTAAAATTGTACACAGGAATTCATTTTATCAAATTACCGTTATTAACCAGGATTTAAAGTGGATGATAATTTGGTAAGAAATGTTAGGATTGTTCGATGGTATTGGGGTAAGTTACAGGTATTGGGGTAAGTTACAATTTAGTTGTGTCAGTTGGGGTCAGAGAAATAGAAATTTGGACAAAATCGTTCTCTATCTGAGGTACCTGAATCCCATTTTCTTGACAGTATATAGCAACAACAGCGTCTGTAATTTTAGAATCATAGCCCTTCTGTTGAGACTCTTTTTTTAGCTCCTTAATCAAGCTATCGGGGGCATATCTGCCATCTCCATCACAGCCCTCTGCATCTTTACGCCAAGATCTTGGTTGATCCATTGCTGCTACCGACCTTAGTAAGAGTCCAGCTGATCCAAGTAAGTTGCCACGCGTTCCAGGTGTTTTGCGTTCGATAGCCTCTGCATAATCGTTGGCATTTGGTAAATGCCCCAACTTTTCTCGTATTATTTCCACGGTTTTTGTTGGGATTGGAAATAAAAACTTTTTCTTTTGATCGTCAGTAAATTTGCCGCCACGCATGATTTTAACAGGGTTGTTTGCCTCGCCTAGCACAGGTAATTTTGCCAATAATTGAATATCTTTCTTTAAAGACGATGGATCGAGGCCAGCTTTCTTCCAAAGATCAGAATAGTCAGCCTTGGTAAACGTTTTTGAATAAGTATCAACATCCGCAGTGTACGTTGGTTTACCGTGCAGTAAAGCTATAGAGTCTGCTGTTTCGGCAACATCATCCCAGCTTCGGCTGGACCCAATGCCTTCAATTGCCCTTGATTTCACAGCATCAATCTTTTCAGCCACATCAGTGTCACCGGTCTTAAAGCTTTCACTTAGTTCTTTGGCATTTTCAGAAACAGGTAAAGCTGTAAGGCTTGAATCTTTTTGGCCATCTACTGTCGTTAAAGTACCTTTATTGGCAATAATTGCGCTATCGCTATCGCTAATGCCAGTTTGGATAAAGGTTTTATTGTCCGATCCTATAACTTTTTGAGTTTTGTATTGTAGATACGCCAGTGCATCAGGGCCGGTATTTTCCAATGTAGAATTACCTACAACATAACCAAGCTTAGTGTAGTCCTGAGTTAATTTCGCTCCAGGATCATCTTTGGAAAGCGTGACTTTCTGAAATTTAATTCTCTGAAAGGATCCATCCACTCGGTGTTTGAAATCCATTTTTGCCTGTAATTCAATACCCTTGTCTGTCTTGTTATAACTGATAATGCAACGAGCGTGATTGGCACCTTCGGGTAACTCAAGCTTAATTTTTTTTCCGTCAATTGAAAAATCGGAAGCTTGTCTAAGATCGAAAACCAATTGCTGTTTACTTCCAGCAATCTTCCCAGCAAATTTTCCATTGTCATCAACCGATAACATTGAAAGTGCTTCGTGCTTAGTTTTAAAGTTACTTGCGGTTTCCTGTGCCGGCAGAGTAAATAACTTGCCCGTTTCAACCGATGATGTGACGCCAGTCATGTAAATTTTCTCCTAATAGCTATTATTGTGTCGGGATCTATTTGGTTTGGTATAATAGGTAAGCGATCCACGAACCCCATTCTAGCCTAACCGCATCTTTGCCTGCCAGCCCCGTTAACAATCTAAGTGCAACTTCATCGATAAAAGTTTGCCATATAAAGAGAGAAAAACAGCATAAGGTTTTTGCAGGGCTAGCCAAAAAAAGCAAATCAAGTATGGGCTGGTTTTTCGGTTTTAAACTGCACCTGTTGATTAATTCATGCTGTGAGATTATGGCAATTAAATTCACTCAATCAACAGTGGATGATAGGTCTCCTGTTTTAGATTTAACGGCAGGTTTATATGGAAAATTAATTGCTGATAAAGAATATATATCAGCAACTCTTCAAGAGGTTTGGTAATCCCCCCATTTTTAAATGAGTATTGAAGTAGAATTAATTTATTAAGCAGCTTGCTTCAATTTTTGTATCGGTGTGATTCCTCC
>CAMAPQ010000120.1 GCA_945860125.1 Klebsiella pneumoniae | reverse complement strand
TTTAGCGCTAGGCGAGATGCTCATTAAATATGTCTAAAATAGTGTCGAAAATGATGTCTTAAAATAAAAAATAGCGATTTGAAATCTTCCATGCCAGGGTAAAAAATAATAAACGCAATTCAAAACGCCGGTATGCGGAATGTGAGTTTAAACTATAAGATATGTGTTTTATTCGATAGTTTAATACTTACCAGCAACCCTAAAAGACACATCACGCTTGAAAAAAGATATAGATAATTAATAAGTGCCGCATCCCAAATAACACCCGCGATATAAGCACCTACTGCGCCACCCAAACCATAAGTGAATGCGCTGTATATCGCCTGCCCTCGCCCCTTCATTCCTTCACTAAAATGCTCATTTACCCAATTAATTGCCCCCACATGAAAAGCACCAAAATTTAACGCATGGAAAGCTTGCGCAAAAACAAGCCACCCAATATTTTCAACACCTTCTTGAATAATAACCCAGCGAATAGCACCAGCTAGCAACCCAATTTGCATCCAATGTAAATGGCTTATTTTATGACAAAATTTAGGCAGAAAAATAAAAAAGATAATCTCTGCAAAAACACCCAACGCCCAAATTGAACCAATATCACTTAAAGAATAATAATGCTCCATAAGATATAAAGAAAAAAAAGTGTAGTAAGGGCCATAAGCAACTTGCATTAAAAATGCTGCCAGCAAAAAAAGAAATAACCGATTTTTTTTGGTTGATCGAGGCAAAATATTTTTTATCACAGGCTCAGCTGCGCTATTTTTTTCACCTAAATTACTAACATCTGATTTGCTAACACCTGATTCACTAATAGATAAAGAAGCAATCCAAATACTAAAAGTGCCAAATAAAATCAGATAAGGAAAATGCTTAATATTGATCCATTCAATTATCGCCCCACCCCATAATACTGTCAGAAAAAAACCAATAGAACCCCATAAACGTATACGACTATATTTTGTCTCAGCATGCTTTTTCTGTAAGAGGCGCAATACCAGCACTTCAAACTGAGCTAAAATAGCATTCCAGAAAAACCAAAAGCTTGCCATAACGGCGAATAAACCATAAAAAGACATCTTTAAAAAAACAAGCAAAAAAACAAACCACGTAAAAAATGCACCCCAACGAATAACAGATAAGCGACCATATTTTTTGTCCGCCACCCACCCCCAAAGAATGAGCGCTACAACTTTTACAGCTAAAGAGGCAGAAATAAGCAACGCAACCTCAAAATGAGAAAGACCACGATCACGCAAATAAACTGACCAAAAAGGCAAAAAAAGGCCAAGCGTCGCAAAATAAACAAAATAAAATGTTGCGTGAGATATAAAGGGAAACATAGGTTGCTGCTCCCTTCTCGTAAATTAGCAATCAGCGCGTTAGTGAGAATACTGCCCTGGAACCACTGGCACACCTGAAACCACCCCTGCATTTTGGCCGCGATGGCGCAAAGCATGATCCATTAGCACCAAGGCTAGCATTGCCTCTGCAATGGGCGTTGCACGCACACCAACGCAAGGATCATGCCTGCCCTTAGTGACGACCATAATAGGTTCGCCATGAATATTCACACTGCGCCCAGGCAATAACATACTGGATGTTGGCTTTAACGATATTTTAGCAATGATATCTTGTCCGCTTGAAATACCACCCAATATGCCGCCTGCATGATTAGAACAAAACCCTTCCGGCACCATTTCGTCACGATGCGCTTCACCCCGCTGCATAACCACATCGACGCCATCGCCAATTTCAACAGCCTTTACAGCATTAATACTCATTAGCGCATGCGCAATATCCGCATCTAATCGATCAAATACTGGCTCGCCTAAACCAGGGAAAAGATTGCTGGCGGTCACAACTATTTTTGCACCAATTGAACTGCCCTCTTTTCTAAGAGAATCAATTAATTTTGCCCACGCTTCAACCATTGCCGCATCAGGCGAAAAGAAGGGATTTTCTTGAACTTGCGCCCAATCAAATGCTTTTATTTTAAGTGCGCCAATTTGCTCAACATAACCTCGAACCACGATTCCATACTGCTCAAAAAGAAATTTTTTGGCGATTGCGCCTGCCGCGACACGCATGGCTGTTTCTCTAGCAGAGGATCGCCCACCACCACGATAGTCACGAAAACCATACTTTTGCATATAGGTGTAATCAGCATGTCCTGGCCTAAAACTCTCTTTAATTTCAGCATAATCTTTTGATTTCTGATCTTCGTTTTCGATCAGTAACCCAATGGAAGTACCCGTCGTTTTACCTTCAAAAACACCGGATAAAATTTTAATACGATCAGGCTCACGCCGTTGAGTTGCATATTTTGATGTGCCTGGTTTGCGTCGATCTAAATCTTTTTGGATATCCTCTTCGCTCAATAACAAACCAGGAGGACAGCCATCGACAATGCAACCTAGTGCGATACCATGACTCTCACCAAAGGTGGTCACCGAAAAAAGTTTACCAAATGTATTGCCAGACATATTATTCTCTCGTTTTCAGTGGATGATTTTAGAATCGGTATGATTTTAGAATCGGGATGGTTTTATTCTATCAAAATATAAAAGGATACGAGCATGGAAAAATTAGACGCTCTATTTTGTGATACCTGCACCGCTAACTCAACCGCTGCGACAGAAGCAGAAAAAGCGCTTTATTTAACCGAAATCCCGCAATGGCGTATGGTCACAGAAAATAATATTCTTAAACTAGAAAGAGCCTTCTCATTTAAAAACTTTAAAGATGCGCTCTATCTGACAAATAAAATAGGCGAATTAGCGGAAAATCACCAACATCATCCGATGATTATCTTAGAATGGGGAAAAGTGACGGTACATTGGTGGACGCATAGCATCAAAGGATTACATAAAAATGATTTTATTATGGCTGCCAAATGTAACCTACTAGACACAGCTTGATTTTTAAACAATAAGATTAGGGCTTACGCAAAGCTACTTAAAAAATACATGTAAAAATAACCGGAGTTCTTGCAATAAATGAAGAAAAATATAACGCATCGCTTTACTTCAACGCTAGCCAATGTTACTCATTATTCTAGTTTTCTTTTTTCAATGTTTCTTATTTTTTTCTGCCCTATCTCGCATGCAAAAAAAGCAAATGGCAATGAGGTAGAAGGACATATTGATACCTTTTTATCATACGGAACACTTTATCGCCTTGAAGATCAACAAGAAAAAAACGTTAATAAAAATGATGGTAACGAAAATTTTGATAAAGGCTCTGTTGCGAA
>CAMAPQ010000119.1 GCA_945860125.1 Klebsiella pneumoniae | reverse complement strand
CTAAAAAATCGCGTTCCACCGTCAGTTGGCCAATTTTGGCATGGAGTTCATGAATCTGAGAATCTTGATCATTGCTTACTTTTTCATGTTTACCAGAAAAACCAGCTTCAATGGATGCCATTGCTTCTTTTTTCCAGCGATGAATAACTTTTGCGTGGACACCATACTTTGAAGCCAAATTAGAAATTGGCGTGTCTTCACGTAATGCTTCTAAAACGACGTTGGCCTTGAAAGACGCGGGGTGATTTTTACGTACACTACTCATGTTATTGACTCTCCTAAACCCTAGATAAGTAGCTTAACATCCTGTCCGAACTTATGGGACCACCTCTGCCCAATAGGCTGCAGGGGCTAACCTATAGAGTTCTGAAGTCAGGTTTTACATTGCAACATCAAGAGGAAAAGGATAATAAAATATCTGGTGGCGAACTCACAGAATTGAGGAAATATGCAGGTATAACATCCAGTTCTGTAGGGTTGGCCACAAAAGATCTACGAACGGTTCTAACCCTTCTCGCCAAACTGGCTAATAATCAGAGCTCTATTAATTCTCAGATCTCTGCTAACGCCGGCGGCAAGTGACCCTTAAATTGGGGCCATTTTTAATATTAGAGGTTGTTAGTGAGCTTCCGGCGAGTCTGTGTAATATCATTTATTTTTTTTCAGTTTGACAAGGTAATATCAGAATCTAGCTTAAAAATATGAGTGGAACGTCATCCTCGCGAAGGCGGGGATCCAGGTTTAATCTGGTTTTACTTAAAAATGCACCCTATTATTCAATAAAAACGTGAAATATGAAGAAAGTTTGTCCTGGTTTTAATTTTTAAAAACTGGATCCCCGCCTTCGCGAGGATGACGAATTCTATGTGCCAATGATGTTACACAGACTCGCCGGAAGCTCACGGTTGTTATACCCAAAGTAATTGGAATCACCGAGGAAGCGGCAAGGGAGGGAACCCCATGAGCATAGATAAACTATGTGATTGGGGTGAATGAGCGCTGCCAACAATGCCGTGGTTTCAAGTACGAAGGGTATAGTGCCAATATCCACCTTCACATAGATTGTGACTGTTCGTTGCCGTACATAAGGGAAGCCGTCCTGACAACAGATGTAACGGTGCATCACTCGCTGACACAGGGGACAGCGGCGTAATTTAAATGATGAGTATGCTTAACTTAGCCGCTAAACTGTCTAAATAATAGGACCACCTCTATGATTTATCAGCTCTCGCAAATGAGGACGGCAAATGAAAAAAATTATTTTGATTGCAGGCCCCAATGGCGCAGGAAAAACCACTTTTGCGCGTTCGTTTTTACCTCAAGAAGCGCATTGCCCACGTTTTATTAATGCTGATTTGATTGCAGCTGGATTATCACCTTTTAACCCTGAACTTGTGGCGATTAAAGCGGGAAGAATCATGTTGCAAGAAATAAGTGAATGCGTAAAACGTGGGGAAAGTTTTGCGTTAGAAACGACTTTATCTGGTTTAAATTATTTGCGACATATCCAACAATGGAAACTTGAGAATTACAAGGTAACTTTGTATTTTCTAACTTTACCCAACGAAGAAACAGCTATTGCACGTGTTAAAGCACGGGTTAAACAAGGCGGGCATCATATTCCTGAGGAGGTTATTAGGCGTCGATTTAAAGCAGGCCTCATTAATTTTGAGCAGCATTATCGTGCTTGTGTAGATTGTTGGGCTAAATATGACAATGCAGGCGCTGAACCAATGTTGTTGGAATGGGGAGAAAATAGATGAGCCAAAAAGATATTTCCAATGCTAAAGATCCAGATTTGCGTGCTTCGCTCGTTGCTATTGGCCGTGCGGCCCTGTTGGCTCGTAAAATTGCAATTCAAACAGAAACAGGCATTGTTATTGTGCGTGATCAAAAGGTGATTCAAATTTCATCAGATGAATTGAAAGAAGCTATTTTGAGTGAAAAATTGTAAGGGGTAGTTATCAGGGCTACCTCATTAAAAAATTTGATTGATGACAGATGCTAAAGCAGAGTCATCCAAGCCAGCATTTTTTCTAAACTGACCTATCCTGACAATAGTGGACACGCTAGCAAGAAATAGAATTAGAATTAATGAAGCGATTTGTTCTGGCTATACTAAAAAATATTTACAAATTAACAATTAAAAAAAGAGCACATAAGCATGTCACTCTTGATTGACATCATGGCAGTTTTATTACTTCTTGCTGGCGCAGCTTCTGTTGTAATTGATATTAAACAGCCAAAAATGCTGATTTTAATGGGCATTATCGGCATGGTAATGCTTATTTCAACGGCAGGTATTATCATCGCAGGACACGGCATGAATCACACCTTGAGCGAAGCCCAAACCCAGCTACAAAAAGAACAAGAATGGAAAAAAAGCCAGCTAGGACATTTAGAAGCTTTATTTGCTCAGTATTTACCGGATGATAAATTTCACGTTAAAGATTTTGATTTTTTTGCCAAGCTAGGATGGACATCCAAAAACAGAATATTTGATGCAAGTTTAGCAGCAGATAAAATGTTGCTTGAAATGAGACAAACCTTGAGTGAGTCAATTGCAGAAGAGCGTGAAACAGTCGTAAAACAAATCAGTGAAGAAATTGATTTAAGTGTAATACAAGCACAATTTGAATCACTGGGCATCAAGGTTGCTATTCAAAATCAAGCAACAGCCCCGCATACAAACGAAATGGATGACAGCGGACTAAAACAAGAACTCTTAGATGGACAAGCACATAAGACTGATCAAGAAACTGCTGTTATTGAAATCACAGAAGTCAAAAACGATCCCCCTGCTGACCACTCACATAAAACAGCTGATAGTGAGCATAAAACGCCTGCCAACGAACATAAAGATGAGCACGCTATAACGAAAGACGATAAATCAGATAAAAATAAGATTAAGCCTAAAGAAAAAGACAAAAATAAAAAAGAGAAAGAAGAAGAACCCGAACTTTTACCAATCACGCCAGCCGTTGCTAATGTGCTGTACTTTGGAAAGTTAGTTAATCAAGCCGACTTGAAACTTGCTGCAATTATTTTCATGCGTGCAGGCATTCAACTAAAAGCAATTAAATCTTTCAATAAAAAGAAAAGCACAGGGATGGATCATGTGCTTGCGTTGGGTTTTAATAAACAATTTGAAGCAGTATCACCACTCACACTAGAAGTTGTAACGAAAAAAAGCTTTAAATAAGGCGTTGCGATGAAAACAGTAAAAATCATACGATGCAACCTGACAACAAAGCGGGACAATTTTGCGCAAGTCCTAATTAAGTTTATTTGGCATTATCAAGATAGTTTAAGTGTGATAGCCCTGAGGTTTAGGGTGTAGATTTCCCCGCCTAACTTATGTAATATTATGTAACATTGTTAGCGTATAGGATCCTTCATTCTCCCTCGTCTGGGTGGAAATAACAGGCACT
>CAMAPQ010000118.1 GCA_945860125.1 Klebsiella pneumoniae | reverse complement strand
CGAAGTGTGTGCGGTTAGTGGATGCAGCATGCACATTTTGTGGCTGGTTATTAAGCTCATTTGGATCAACAATATTTTGATCAATCCCGTCGTTTGGGCCGTTCAGGAATGGATCTGCAACGTTACGCGCCGCTCTTTCTAAAAATATATCTAAAAATACAGTCGATATCGATGACAAAATATTCAAGCCTAATAATCCACCTATAGTAGAAAGTGTTTTATTAAGCTCGAGTTTCAAAGTTTGATATTTCTCGAAGCTAGCCCCATTCATTTGAATGGCGAGACTCACTAGGCGCCCCACAAAACACACGGTAACAACTACTGAACCACTAGCCACACCATATCCCAACTTGCGCAGCAAAGCGCGATGCCGCACCATGAACTGCATCCACGCAGGCTTTGTTCTAACGCCCTCGGGTGCAACTCCACTGTTGAGCTGGCTCATCAATAAATTCATGAACTCAGAGTTTGGAATCTCTGGTACTTCATCAATCAAGTGAAGATGACGTGCAAGTGGGGGTGAACGTAAAGAAGCCTGCGGTGTAGCATTGCTTCTAAGGGTAACGCCTTGATTGCTCAGGTCTGTGAGGCTGATGCCCGCATCCTCAAAGGAAGATTGATGGGGAATAGCTGAAGAAATTGCATGGATCATCGCTTTTTTACCTTTTTATTATAAATAATAAGCACATAAATAACTTAAAGAACTGCCATTTTAGATCAAAAAGACATCATATTTCAATCTGGTTGTCGATATGCCAAGAAGCCAATCTAAAGAATCCATCGATAGAAGAACGTGTTCAAAATTTGAATGAAGCGATTGTTTCAGTGATTTAGACGAAGATGAAAAAAATAAAGCGAGAGATGAAATCGGAAAGAAATGGTCTGCATCTGCCCAAACTTGGAGATTTTTCTCCACAATTTAAGCTCTCTTAGGACTTACGCAAGGCTGTATCCAGTAAGGCGTCACGATGAAGACAGTACAAATCGTACGGCGAAGCGTTACAACGAAGCGGGGCAGTTTTGCGTAAGTCCTATGAGATATTAACCGTTACATTATCAAGCTTAAGTTGTAAGCTGTGGTTAATATTTTTCGTCACTTATTCTAGCGAGTGCACTTATGAAAGATCCCGTTTGCAATATGGTTGTGAATGATAAATCTTTGTACTTAACGACATTTGAAAATCAAACTATTTATTTTTGTAGCGCAAACTGTAAAGCAAAATTTCAAGCAAATCCTGCGCAATATATGAACGCGATTTCGTCTGTATCCCCACAGATCACATCAGCTGTTGTCTCGAATGCACCTGCGTCTGCGGCGATAGTGACGCTTTATACTTGTCCTATGCATCCTGAAATACAGCAAAACCATCCTGGCAACTGTCCTAAATGCGGGATGAGTTTAGAGTCTGTTTTACCTCATTTAGAGGAGGAGGCAGACCCTGAGCTAAAAGATTTCCAGCGTCGTTTTTGGTTAACATTACCCTTGACGGTTATTGTCACAATTCTTGCGATGTTCGGTCATTTACTGGGTTGGTTTGAGGTAAAAACGCAGTCTTGGCTTGAGTTAATATTATCTATGCCGATTGTATTATGGGCAGGTGCGTCTTTTTTTGTGCGTGGAATTCAATCGATTGTGCAGCGCAGTCCTAATATGTGGACATTAATTAGTTTAGGGACAGGTTCTGCGTTTATTTATAGTGTGATTGCCACGTTTTTACCGCACGTTTTCCCTGATTCTTTTATGTCGATGGGGCGTATTGGTGTCTATTTTGAAGCTGCGGCTGTCATTATTTCACTAACATTATTAGGGCAAATACTCGAACTTAAAGCGCGTGCACGAACGTCGGTTGCAATTAAATTATTACTTGGTTTAGCGCCAAAAACAGCGCGTCGTATTGATAGTAAGGGACATGAAGAGGATATCCCCCTAACGCATGTGCATGTTGGCGATAAGCTTCGTATTCGTCCTGGCGAAAAAGTGCCGGTTGACGGCGTTATTCTTGAGGGAAGTAGTGCAATTAACGAATCGATGTTAACGGGTGAACCCATGCCTGTGACAAAGTGTAAAGACGATAAAGTCATTGGCGCAACGCTCAATACGTATGGTGCATTGTTGATGCGCGCTGAAAAAGTTGGGTCGCAAACTGTTTTGGCTCAGATTGTTCAAATGGTTGCAACCGCACAGCGATCAAGAGCACCCATGCAAAGAATGGCAGATGTCGTTGCAGGTTATTTTGTGAGTGCAGTTGTAATAGTTGCCGTTATAACTTTTTTTGTTTGGGGTGTTTTGGGGCCTGAACCGAGTTGGGTCTATGGCCTTATTAATGCGGTCGCTGTTTTAATTATTGCTTGCCCTTGCGCGCTAGGGCTGGCAACGCCGATGTCCATTATGGTTGCAACAGGTCAAGCTGCCTCACACGGCGTCTTGTTTAAAGATGCTGCCGCCATCGAGAATATGAGAAAAGTTGATACGCTCATTATTGATAAAACCGGTACGTTAACACAAGGAAAGCCCGCGTTTGATTGCGTTAAAGCAACCGCCGATTTCACAGAAGAGGCGGTGTTGCGTTTAGCGGCAAGCCTTGATCAAGGTAGCGAGCATCCCTTAGCACATGCAATTGTTCAAGAAGCAAAAGTGCGCAATCTTGATCTTCAAACACCAGATTCTTTTGAGTCATCCACTGGTATTGGCGTGCGTGGTATGGTCAATGGCAAGGCATTAATATTGGGAAATACAGCGTTAATGATGCAAAATAATATTTCCACAGAGCCTCTAACCTCAGAAGCAGAAGTATTCCGTGGGCAGGGCGCAAGTGTGATTTTTTTAGCTGTTGACGGGCATTTGGCAGGTTTGCTTGCTGTATCTGATCCCCTTAAAGGCAGTACGCCAGAAGCGCTCACCGCTTTAAAAGCAGCAGGTATTCACATTATTATGGCCACAGGCGATGGCTTAACCACGGCTCAGGCGGTGGCGTTGAAATTAGATATTGATGAAGTGTACGGTGAAGTGACGCCTGCTGGTAAGTTAACTTTGGTTGAAAGAAAACAGGCTGAAGGTCGTATTGTTGCGATGGCAGGGGATGGAATTAATGATGCCCCTGCGCTTGCTAAAGCGCATATTGGTATTGCGATGGGTACGGGTACGGATGTTGCGATGAATAGTGCTCAGTTAACCTTGGTTAAAGGTGATCTGCGAGGTATTGTTTTTGCGCGCACGCTTTCAACGAATACGGTACGCAATATGAAGCAGAATTTGCTTTTTGCCTTACTCTATAACGCCTTGGGTATCCCGCTTGCGGCAGGGGTGTTGTATCCCTTCACAGGAGGGTTATTATCGCCCATGATTGCAGCTTTAGCGATGAGTTTAAGCTCGGTTTGTGTGATCAGTAATGCGCTTAGATTGCGGAAGCGCGCATTATAAAATATTTTATGACGCCTACTAT
>CAMAPQ010000117.1 GCA_945860125.1 Klebsiella pneumoniae | reverse complement strand
CAGGGTGCTGATCTCTTATTACTTGACTTGCCAGCGGCAACTTAATAATCAAATTAATGCGTTAATTTTTTTGCGGTAACACTCTTAACACCACGCACATTCTGAGCAAACTCAATCGCGAGTGCGTGCTCTGCACCACTACTTACTTTACCGCTTAAGTCAACGACACCATCTTTTGTGGTTACTGAAATATTTGAACCATTAACATTGGTGGAATACATAAAAGTAGATTTCACCTTCGTTGTAATCCAGCTATCTTTAATCACCGAATTTTTAGGGCTACCTGCCTGCTTAAATTTAGAATCATCAATCTTCAGCTGATTATCAACAGAGACAACACCGCGAGAGTTTTCAGCAAGACGGCCTGCAAAATCATGCGCCGCTTTGCTATCCGTTGTACCTTGTAACGTTACTCTACCGCCTTTTGATTCAACCTCAATTGCCAGCCCATCCGCATGTTTACTCCATATAAGTTTTGACTTAACCGTAGCAGCAATGGTTGCATCATCTACAATCTCACCATACCCACGCGATGACGAAAGCATCGGCGGTACATAATCCTCTGCAATAACAATCTGATTATCAACTTCTTTAATACCATGAACCCCTAGCGCAATTTGCTTTGCTAAGGCTTTATTAACCTCTTCTTCTACTGTCCCCGTTAACGTAGCGGTACCATTTAAAACGACGACTTTAAGATCGTGCGCACGTAAATAAGGGCTTAAAGCATAGGTTGTCCAAATCTGCGTTTCTTGGCGTATATCCGTAAAACTCTGCGTATTTGCCTTACTTTCTGGCTCAGCGGCAATACTCACAGCACTCACAATTAAAAGACTGGATGCCAAAAATAACTTGCGTAGCTGCATATGTATGTCCTTTTTCCATTATTTATAAAACGCATCACCCAACCGCCCCCTGCCAAGGGAGCGGCAGGCAACTAGCCTGACCTGATATATCAGATATACCCGATATACCTAATACAAGAGAGGAAAAAGGCAGATCACACTTTTAATTTATCAAGAAAACCATTGACCTGCTTCGCAGCTTCCTCACGCGTAATTGCGTAACGCTCTTGAACTAAGCCTGCTAGCTTGTCTTTATGACCCTCTGACTTTAATAGTTCATCATCAGTTAGCTTGCCCCATGTAATCTTGGCATTGCCAACTTGCTGCTTCCACTTGCCTTTTACTTCATCAATACTTGGTATCATGCTCATTGCTTTTTCTCCTGTTTATGTTTTTGCGTCATCGCATCATCTCTTATCGGCTCAACATGAGCCGCTTTGGGGGGCGCTTGTTGAGTTGAGCCTTGATTTGCAGGCTTAGGTTTTGAATCACTCTCAGAATAAGACTTCTTCTGATCAGCGGATCTGGCTGGATTACCTGCCGCATTCTGTCCCATTGTTTTATCCATAACGATCTCCTCAGTTACGTGAGTTGCATGCGTGTATCCCACCAACGTGCGAAATGGCGCGTTACTGGGATACACGCAATCATCCCCTTGATTGAACAAGGCGTCAGTGCGTTGACGTACAGACGCAACTTATTGTGAGCCTTGATGCTTAGGGTCAATCTACGACTGAATATCATTTACCAAAAGGATTGAGGTGAAATATGGATATCGCACAAAGTGAATTTATATCTGAAAAAAATAAAGTCAGTAAGAAAGTTAAAAAAGTTGTCTTATTATTAAAATCAAATCATGCCGATATTGAGCTACGACATTTTTATGCGCAAATTGCAGAGGTAAGACTTCACTGGGCAGAAATGGGAAGTAAAAAAAATACGTCACCCCCCATCGTTTTAATACACGGTCTTAATGATTCTTATCTCACATGGATACGTATCGCAACTGTTCTTGCAAAAAACCGGCGTGTACTAATCCCGGACTTACCTGGACATGGTTTATCAGAACGGCCCGATGCGAGCTATGCACTATGCTGGCATGCACAAATACTCATTAAATGGATAGAAATGCTAGGCATTGAGAAAGTTGATCTTGCCGGCCATTCATTTGGTGGCGGGGTTGCCCAAATGATTTTACGAGATTGTCATCATCGCGTTCGCAAACTCATTCTGTTGTCTTCTGGTGGACTAGGTCGTGAAGTTGCTTTTGAACTCAGACTTGCCTCCCTTACTTGGGCTGTCGAAAAACTAGGCCAACCTTTCATGGCACTGGGTACTTTTTTAGCACTGTGGAAAATTCGCCGTCATCTCCCCAAGGAACATATATCAGACTTAAGCGCAATGAATCGACAAAAAGGCTCAGCGCGCGCCTTTGCGCGAACAGTAAACGATGTAATCAATTGGCGCGGTCAATATCGTACTTTTTTTCAACATATCCATGAACTTCCCAACTTACCGCCGATTGCTCTTTTTTGGGGTGTGCGCGACCGCATTATTCCAGCAGAACATGCACGTAAAGCCGAAAAATCAATACAAGGCGTTCTTATCACATTATTTGCAGAATGCGGACACCATCTTCATCATGAAAAACCCCAATTAGTGGGCGAAGCCTTTCGCGATTTTTTAGATGAGCCGTCATAAAAAAAACGGCCTCACGCTTTTTCTGTAAAAGATCACACGCCGTAAATGCCAGTTTTTGTTTTCCGTTCGCCCTGAGCTTGTCGAAGGGTTTTAATTAATGAAGTACCCTGAGGGCAGGTCATTTTCCAGCTCTAAAAATACTAGACTAATTTTTAGTCTACTTAGAAAGTCCCATCAAACGCCCGTTTAACGGGATTTTGATTGATGCGATGGGTTTGTAATTCTCAAATCCACAGCAAATTTAATGAATTGCCAGATGAAGTGCGTCATCCTCACATCTTAAAATAATCATGGCTTTTTATTCAATATGCTTTCTTCCTGATCTAAAAACGAGTTTTCCGCTTCAAAAGAATGTGCTAAATCTAGAGAATCCAACACTACATTTGTAGTGTCAGTATTATCTTGATCAGGAATGTTATCTAAAAATGGATCTTTGTTATTTAATGCTTCGTTGACAAATAAAATTTTGTGAATGGCTTGTAAGCCGCCACCATCGGTAGCTATTTTGACGATATCCTCAGATTCGAAGCCCAGTGCCGTTAAGGCTTCATGGTTATCTAACACCGATTGCAGGGCCTGTGAGCCGCCGTTATTGGCAGCTATTTTACTTATCTGAATTGGGGGGTTAAGCCTTTATTTTTGCAATCGCTCCATAATTTTTGTTTGGCAATTAATGCCTCCACCAGCCTTGTAATGCGCATCAGAGCAACTCGATTGTCTTGATGAGCAGACAGGCGTAACAGCGCCCTTGTGGCATCTCGTTGAACCCAAACATCTGGGCTTTGAAGATTAGTAATCAATCCCGCCAGCCTTTCACTCAACAGATGCGCGCTGTTATTTGAAGCACGCATTGAAAAAGTATAGCTGCTAGCCCGCGGAAATACTGCTGTGGCGTCGGTACAAGTTATTCTGCTCCAAAGAGCCGATATTCTCTGACGAAAGGATGGGGCCACTGGCGGAT
>CAMAPQ010000116.1 GCA_945860125.1 Klebsiella pneumoniae | reverse complement strand
CATTTATGATCGCTGAAATTCTCTATGACACTCTGTCATTTAAAGCGGAGCTGATAAATGCATCAAAATGAGTTCTGAATCATGAAAAATAGATCAAAAAATAAACAAAACAATAATGCTCACAAAAAATTTTGCCACTATGCGGAATGTCGGTATATGGTTATAGCTAGCAATCTTGAAAATGGGTGGATTGCTTTTAGCTTTTAATAACAAGCAAAAAATGAGATTACAAAATAATAAATTTTATTTTATACCGGAGATTATTAAATTCTATTTCCTTGTAATCCGCCGGTATGAATAAGTAATATTTTTGAGCAGGGTTTGAAAAAATTCTTTTTTGCTAAGGCTTCAACCGCAAGTAATAATTTCGCTGTATAGACTTTATCCAAAGGAAGATTAATGCTTTCATGGTATTTTTTTATTATCTCATTAACAACAGGCGAGCTTTTTCCAAAGCCGCCATAGTGATAACCGTCCATGATTTTTAGGCGGTGTTTTTCAATGAATGAGGGATGAATAGATTCTTTTTTTTCAAATATAAGTTGTGCCTCGCTAAAGGTATTTTCTCCTTTGAGAACGCTCACGCTAATTATATTCGGAATTATTTTTTGGCCTTGTTGCCATTGCTGATACAGCCCTAACCATAAACCAAAAGCTGTGCAGGCTGTGCCAGAAGCAAGCAGCCAATAATCAAAAGATGAATCAGATGCTATTATTTTTTGTGCCCAATTAGCGCATCCTTTTATGCCAAAATCATTATTCCCGCCTTCTGGAATCCAAAAAGTTTGCGGGTTATTTTTTTGAAGTTGTTGCTGAAAATCTGTGCTTTTATAGTCATTTCTTGAGGCAAAAATAAGCTTCATTTCTTGGCTCAAACAGTCTGTTAGTGTGGGGTTTGGCGTTATCGGTTTTTGTCCTCTTACGACGCCTATTGTTTTTAGATTTTGAAGCTTTCCAAGATAAGCCAGTGCATGAAGATGATTTGAAAAGAAACCACCAAAAGAGCCAATTTCCTGATAACCCTGCTGAGTAGCAAAGTAAATATTCTCTTTTAATTTATGCCACTTATTCCCTGAAATATGTGTGTGAAGTGTGTCTTCTCTTAAAATATAAAAGCTAAGAGATTTATCGGAATCTGTTATTAAGGTAAGTGGTATGGGCTGAATAACTGGCTGAGCTGAAAAAAATTGCTCTAGATTGTACATGGTATTTTCAGGTTTTTTTGTGGCTCCTTAACGCCGCAGTGTCAAGGAGCATCTCTACGTGTCAGATAGGTGGTGTCAGCGTTGCTGGAAAACCATTAGGCTTACCGCGTGTTGTAATTGCAACAGCGTCATGCGCGTGCAGACTTTCAAAATGCTCAACTTTGATCCAAAAATCAGCATAGCTCTCCTTTAAAAGACCTTCTTTTATTTTTCTGGCGGCATCTTCACAGAACATTAAGTTTTGGCCGTTTAGTCGTGCAAACTCTTGTTCATCTTCTCTTTTAACGGCTGTTTGTACAGGTGTTTTAACGGCTTGCTCAATGGTATTAATTAATTGATAAATGGGGAATGCGTTTTGAGTAGCATCTAACTTAATTAGCGCAGTTGCAAGGCTACGTTGGCTATGCGGTGTTGCTGTTGTACCATTTTCTGATCTCAACCAGTTCTCTACTTCTTCTTTTGAAATTTGTGTGTGATTTGCATAGTCAGCAGAAAACTTTTCTTGAACCAGTTGTCTTGCTAATGCTGCGGAGCAAGGGCAAGTTGAAGAATAAGGTGCTTTTACCATTAAATTTAATTCAACACCTGTTTTGGGATCATAAGATGCTTGAATGCAGGCAATATAATCTTTCCATCCGGAAAAATGGCTAATTAGTGCAGGTTGTTTAATCAGATAAGGAAACTCAATTGTTAAGGTTGCACGATTACTAATTTCACTATGGCTATCAAGTAAGTGAGAAAGAAAAGAAGATAGATTTACCGGAGATAAAGGTTGTAATTCGCCAAACTGTGTCAGTAGTAAGTACAGTCGTGACATGTGTATGCCGCGCACATGGGGATTATTTAGATTTACAAAAACATGTGCTTTAGCGCAGGCTTTCTGTGGTGCAAGCTGAGCATCAATAATATTTACAGGCAATGCAATGCCATTCATTCCTACCCAGTCGAGGGTGCTAGAGCTTTGCGTAATTTTAGTTAGGGCAATATCTGGAAGTGGGGCATGAGAGTTTGTCATAGTGTATGCATTACCGTTTTTCGTTTACGATTACCTTGTGCTGTTTTCAGTTTAGGTTATTCCTGTTGGAGGAAGTGTGTTGATCGTATCACACCCATGTATGCCAATAAAACGTAGCTTTTGTAGGGTTTTATCTTCAGGCATCTTATATAGCTAGGACTTACGCAAAAAGTGATATTTTTTTGAGTGTGGGATGAAAAAATATTTAAATTTCATATGGTTATGATCTATCTGAATGGGCTTTAATTTTAGTAAAATAGAGTCCATGAAACCTACACGCCTTGATTACTGCCAATACCTTCTGGTGAGCCAGATTAACTACACCCTGACAAATTTTGCGGATCACGTAAAAAATACCAGTCACGATAACGTCAACCGTTACCTGCGAGATGAGCGCCTGACAGGAAGCATTTTGTGGCAGAACGTGCGTGAGCAGGTAGTGCTATCTGATAGCGGTTTTATCGTTTTCGATGATACGGTTGTAGACAAAGATTTTTCGCACAAAATTGAGTTAGTTCGGCGCCAATATAGTGGAAATGCACATGGCGTGATTAAGGGCATTGGCATCGTTAATTGCGTCTACGTCAACCCAAAAACAGAGCAATTTTGGGTGATTGATTTTCGTATCTATGATCCTGATGGAGATGGTAAATCGAAGCTTGATCATGTCGAAGACATGCTGAGCAATGTTGTGCGATACAAATGCTTGCCATTTCATGCAGTTTTGATGGATACCTGGTATGCAACGAAGAATTTGATGTTATTCATTGAATCTCTGCACAGATGTTATTACTGCCCACTCAAAGATAATCGTTTAGTAGACGATAGCAATGGAAAAAATAAAGTCTATCAAAAGGTTGATTCGCTAACGTGGAGCGAAGATGAGTTGACTCATGGTAAAAAAATTAAGATCCGGGGCTTCCCCGCAATGCATAAGGTGAAAGTGTTCCGAGTCGAGGTGTCTACCCACCGTACGGATTTTGTCGTGACAAACGACCTTTCTCAAAATTCCACATTGGACACACAAGAGGTGTGTGGCTGGCGCTGGAAGATTGAGCAATTTCATCGTGAAGCAAAGCAACTCACTGGTCTTGAAAAATGCCAGTGTCGTAAAGCGCGCATCCAGCGTAACCATATCGCTTGTGCTTTCCTCGTTTGGATCAGGATGGCTGAAGTTGCGAGAAAAATAGGGAAAACACTTTATCAACTTAAACATGGATTACTTGATGATTATCTCTGTCAACAGCTCAAAAATCCTTCGATTAAAATGAAGCTTGCGTAAGTCCTACAAATAATTGATGAACAGATTTATATTCTTTTTGATGCTTCTTGTAGCTTAGAAGTTCTAATAGTCTCCTCGCTGCTTTTTCTTTTGTCTCATAAAATTGACCACTCGTTTCCTCCAAATATATTTTTTCTTTTTCTAAAGAAAATTGGGGTTGAACCGAAAGATCAATGCCGTCTACTTTTTCTCCCTCTGTTATTGTCATCGTTAAAATAGTTTGAAAGGCGCCGTATCGATCTTCTACATAATCGTAGCCTTTTTTTACCCCAAATATTTTTAGTCCTTTTTCGTGGTGACCCATGGTGGTATCTAATATAATGCTACTTTTTGTTCCCGCATATTTCGCTTTAAGAATTTGCCAATGAGC
>CAMAPQ010000115.1 GCA_945860125.1 Klebsiella pneumoniae | reverse complement strand
AGTGTCATAGAGAATCTCAGCGATCATAAATGGGATTAATATGAAATCAAAATAGGCGAGTGAAAGCGCAAAAATAGCAAATTTAAGTCTTTTTCTTGTAATAAAAAATAATTACAAAGACTTAATTGGCCACTATGCGGAATGACGGTTCAAAATCCTCTAATTATTCTATTCGTGCGACCAAAAAATATAATGACGAGATCGGAAACATCGTCGATCAGTTTAATACCATGTTAGAAAGTATCGAGTATCGTAACATAGCCCTCAAACAAGCAACCGAACAGGCTAAGCAGGCAAACCATGCTAAAAGCGATTTTTTAGCCAATATGAGCCATGAAATTCGCACACCCATGAATGCCATATTAGGCATGACAGAACTATTGACTTTAACTGAATTAAATAATGAACAAAAACAAATGATTCACACCGTTGATCAATCAGGTAAAACACTGCTTAATTTGATTAACGATATTCTTGATTTATCTAAAATAGAAGCCGGCAAACTTACAATAAATGAAGCACCTTTTAAACTAAATGACTTAATCAATGATACCGCCTCAATACTTGCACCACTTACCAGCAAAAATAATCTTGCCTTTAAAATCATTTGGCAAAATAACACGCCGCCCTTATTGATAGGAGATGCCTTGCGCGTGCGGCAAATATTACTTAATCTTTTAAGTAACGCGATTAAGTTTACAAAAAATGGTTCAGTTACCTTGACCATTAATAAAGAGCCGATAATAGACAAACGTGCATCAAAAACAATAGGGAAAATAGGCTTATTATCTGAGCAAAGCACACTCATCTCATTCCTTATTGAAGATACAGGCGTAGGCATTTCAAATGAAATGCAGCAAAAGCTCTTTGAAAAATTTATGCAAGCAGATGAATCAATGTCTCGCGGTTATGGTGGAACAGGATTAGGTCTTGCAATTAGCAAAGAACTGGTCATTAAAATGGGCGGCGAGATTGGGTTTAAAAGTGAGCTGAATAAAGGCTCACAATATTGGATCAATCTCCCTTTTAAAATTACGCAAGATCAACAGGCTGTAGAAATTACTCTGCCGTCCCTTGCGCTATCTTCTGCACCAACAGGATTAAAAATTCTTGTCGCTGATGATAATGAAGTTAATCGAGTCGTCATAGGTAAAATGCTTGCAAAATTTAATTGCAAGGTGACCTTTGCAGAAAATGGCATTGAAGCCTGCAAGCTTGCTAAAGCTAAAAGATTTGATCTTATTTTAATGGACTGCCAAATGCCGCAGATGGATGGATTTACCGCAACAACCACTATTCGTTCTTTTGAAAAAGATAAAAAAAACAAAGACGAAAAACAAAAACGCCATCTGCCCATTATTGCGATTACGGCTCATGCTATGGAAGAAAACCGTCTACAATGTTTAAAGGCTAGAATGGATGATTACTTAACAAAACCTATAAAACTACAAGATATTCACAATGTATTATTAAAATGGGCTAGTTTCTCTTGACCTTGTTTTTTTTTGGTTTTAGAATCGCGTTTCGATTTTGGGGCTATAGCTCAGCTGGTAGAGCGCAACAATGGCATTGTTGAGGCCAGCGGTTCGAACCCGCTTAGCTCCACCATTATTATTTGAATACTATTTGAATATTTCTGACGATTCACTTCACTTATTTTTCATTTTTTCTGTTTTGTGGGCTTGTAGCTCAGTCGGTTAGAGCAGCGGACTCATAATCCGTTGGTCGTAGGTTCGAGTCCTACCGGGCCCACCATTTTTAGGTTTTGCTTTGTTCAGCTCACAGTTCAACTCGCTATTCAACTAGCCATCAAACTCGAATAGAAGCTTGTACAGTTAGCAAAACCCCATGTTGAAAAAACCCTATATTAAAAATAATACCTCCTCTCGTTTAGTGATTGTTCTAGCTGCAGGTAATTCTTCACGCTTCGGTAAAAAAAATAAACTCACTGCTTCTTTTCCAAATGGATTAACGGTTGCCTATCGCACCCTTCAAAATATTAAAAAATCCGGTATACAGCAAGTCTGGTTTATAAGGTTTGGTAATTTTGTTTTAATGAAAATCTTGAGAAAACACAAAGTACGTTACTATATTACTAAGAACGCTCAAGAAGGCTTAAGTAGCACCTTGAAATACGCCATGAGAAAAACAGATCATCGCGCACAACAAACGCGTCTTATTACCCTAGCGGACAAACCATTTATCTCTTTTCAAAGTTATCAAAAATTTTTCACCCTAAAACTTAGAAAAAAAATTGCCATACCACCACTCGTAGGATGTCACCCCGTCCTTCTCAAACGCTCACTGAAAAGCAAAATAAATTTACTTAAAGGTGATTCTGGTGCTCATAAACTACTTTATGCGTCTGATAATTCAATTTTTTTTGTACCTTTAAGAGATCTAAACTTAAAAAAAGATATTAATTATCCAGAAGATTTAAAAAAATAAGAACCGTGCTGTATATACCCAAAGTAATTGGAATCACGGTGAGGCGGCAAGAGCGTGAACCCCATGAGCATAGATAAACTATGTGATTGGGGTAAATGAGCACTGCCAACAATGCCGTGGTTTCAAGTACGAAGGGTATAGATAAACTAGTATGCACACTCTAAATATATTGTTTACACTTGCCGATGTTCACTTAACAGGATATTTCAACTTTTCTAAATGCTGCTCCTATGCAGCTCTGCATCGATTAAGTTAGCGCTACATCGATTAAGCCCCGCTCACTTTTACCTCAGTTAAGGAAATAAGTATGATTAAAAATCCTGCAAGGATTAGTTTTACAGCCCACTACACAGGTTATGTCTGGTTTAAAAATGGATTAAGCCACCCTGTTTTTGTCACAAGCAGAGGCAAAAAACTGTATAAAATTATTTCTAGCATGGAATCTGTTGTAAGACCTTTATTAGGAATGGATCTTGAAACATCTCTTTTGCAGCGCCACCACATTATTAACCATCAACTTCATCACCTCATTTCAACTCATGAAGTACCGCAAATTTTAGAAATTGCTGCGGGCTTATCGCCCAGAGGATTACTCTTTAAAAAAATCTATCCTAAAACATTTAAATATGTTGAAGCAGATTTACCTAAAATGACGGCACATAAAGAAAAACTCTTGAAAGCATGTAACAGTATCAGTGATACTCATTACTGTGTAACGCTTGACGTGCTTGATAAAAACGCTGCTCATAGCTTACATAATGTTATTCAGAAAAATTTTGACTGCACTAAACCTATTATCATTATCACCGAAGGACTTATTAATTATTTTCATGAGCCACTGGTAAGAGATTTATGGCAACGCTTAAATGAAAGCATGAAATTATTCCCAAAAGCTTTTTATATTTCTGATATTTATCTAAACGAACTTAATCATCCCCTTTTGAATCTTGGCAAATACTGCCTAAAAATGATTACACGAAGTGGTTTTAATTATTTATTTGACAATGAAAAAGCACTGAGTGATCAACTTAAATTCGCAGGCTTCAGTGCGGTTTCTATTATTAATCCAAATCAACCTGTTGAGGGCTTAGAAAATCTGCCTAAATCTAATAACCCTAATCCTTTAAGAGTATTAATCGCAACCAAATAAATTTTATGGCGCATGCACTGCTCTCTATAGACTGGGTTTTTGTTGACCCTTGGATGGTCATTGTTAACAAACGCCCTAAGCTTCTCACCATCCCAGGCAAAGATCCTAACGTGCCTAATTTATGCACGTTAGTTCAGGCGCATTTTCCAAGCGCACGTGCTGTGCATCGTCTTGATCAGGCGACGTCTGGGCTCGTTCTTTTTGCACGCAATAAAACCATTCATAGCAAACTGAGCCATCTCTTTGAGACAAGACAAGTTAATAAAACTTATATTGCTGAAGTAGAGGGTTACTTATCGCGCCATACAGGCACGATTTGCGCCCCCATTTTATTAGATTTTTTAAGAAGGCCTAAACATATTGTCCACCCCCAAGGACGAACTGCAATAACACATTGGCAGGTTATACGTATGGCGCAAAATAAAACGAGGCTACTGTTAAGCCCAGAAACAGGACGTACTCATCAGCTCAGAGTGCATGCTGCCTACTTAAAACATCCTATGTTAGGCGATACACTCTATGGAACAAAAAGTGCTGCGCGCTTACATCTGCATGCCTATCGACTTTCTTTTAAACATCCAATTAGCCATAGCCTTCTTACTTTTGAATCGCCCCCTTCATTTTAATAAATGTTATACCCAAAGCCATTGGAATCACGGG
>CAMAPQ010000114.1 GCA_945860125.1 Klebsiella pneumoniae | reverse complement strand
CTTAATAGGGCTATTATCGAGGGTGCCTTAACGCGCTTACGTCCCGTACTTATGACCGCATTAGTCGCTAGTTTAGGTTTTGTGCCTATGGCTTTAAATACGGGTATTGGTGCAGAAGTGCAGCGTCCTTTAGCAACGGTTGTGATTGGCGGAATTATTTCATCAACACTCTTAACGCTTTTAATTTTACCTGTGCTCTATCGCATCGTTCATGGGCGTAAAAACGCATAGGGAATTTATCAGTTCAGTGAGAAACGTAAATTCACTGAACTGATGTGCTCAATGGAGAAGAAAATGATAGAACATAAGCATATTTACGATGCTCAAGGCAATCAGCTTTGTTGCACTCAAGAAGAAAAAATAAATAACAGCGCAGATACGTTAATTCAAAATAAAAAAATAAAAGTGGATTGTTGTGCGTCTGATAACCAAAATGAACATAAAAATGATGGGGGCCACGATTTTCTGGGTGGACGTGAAGGCATATTTAAAATGTTTTTACCTTCTCTTATTAGTTTAATGGCGTTACTCCTAGCAATAGGGTTTGATAATTATTTTCCCCAGTCCTGGTTTACAGGATGGCTACGTATTGGGTGGTATATTGCCGCCTATTTGCCCGTTGGACTCATAGTTTTAAAAGAAGCTTTTGAAAGTATCACTGAAGGTGAGATATTTTCTGAATTTTTACTGATGAGTATTGCCACCCTAGGTGCATTTGCGATTGGAGAATACCCAGAGGGTGTTGCTGTTATGTTGTTTTATGCCATAGGTGAAGTGTTTCAAACATTAGCCGTAAAAAGAGCCAAAACCAATATTAGTGCGTTACTCGATCAACGCCCTGATGAAGTAACAGTTTTGCAAAATAACCAATCCGACACTTTTACAGCCATCATTCTCAAAGCACAGGCAGTCAATATAGGCGATATTATTCAGCTCAAAGCGGGAGAAAAATTAGGTTTAGATGGAGAGTTATTATCCGATACAGCTTCTTTTAATACGGCTGCACTCACCGGCGAAAGTAAACCTGATACCAAAAAAAAAGGGGAGCCTGTTTTAGCCGGAATGATTAATCTCAATACTGTATCGCAGGTAAAAGTCACGACGGCCTATGTCGATAGCAAGCTTTCCAAAATTTTAGAATTGATACAAAACGCTTCGGCACAAAAAGCGCCCAGTGAGTTATTTATTCGGAAATTCGCTAAAATATATACGCCTATTGTGGTCGCATTGGCCTTTGCTATTTGCCTACTGCCTTACTTTTTTATTGATTCTTATGACTTCAGTCAATGGTTATATCGTGCCCTAATTTTCTTGGTTATTTCATGTCCTTGTGCATTGGTAATCAGTATTCCGCTGGGTTATTTTGGCGGAATTGGTGCTGCAAGCAGAAACGGTATTTTGTTTAAAGGCAGTAATTTTTTAGATGCTATTTCTACTCTTCAACATGTTGTGATGGACAAAACCGGCACCCTGACCACAGGCGTCTTTAAAGTACAAGAAGTCAACTTGAAAGCTGAGGTTAATAAAGATGAAATAATGCAAATGGTCAATGCTTTAGAAAGTCACAGTACACATCCGGTGGCGACAGCCATTCATCTTTTTGCAGGTGAAATTGATAGCGCTATTGAGCTAAAAAATGTAGAAGAAATCTTCGGTTATGGACTTAGGTCAGAAATAAAAGGCAAAGAATTATTGGTGGGAAATTTCAGATTACTAGATAAATACGGTATTGCTTATGATATTAATCCCGCTAGCATCGTTTATACCATCATTGCTATTGCATACGATAAAAAATTTGCAGGCTATCTTACGATTGCTGACAGCATAAAGGAGGATGCACAGTTAACAGTAAACGCGCTAAAAACATGGGGCATAAAAATTACGATGCTCAGTGGCGATAAAAATTCCATTGTGCAATATGTAGCGGAACAATTAGGTATAACGCAGGCTTTTGGCGATTTACTACCTGAAGATAAAGTAAATAAGGTTAAAGCAATCAAAGCCCAGAATGAAATAGTGGCTTTTGTGGGCGATGGTGTAAATGATGCGCCGGCAGTAGCGTTGAGTGATATAGGAATAGCAATGGGCGGTTTAGGTAGTGATGCCACTGTCGAAACGGCTGATGTGGTTATTCAAGACGACAAGCCAAGTAAAATACCCCTTGCGATTGCTATCGGCAAACAAACGAGGCGAATTGTTTGGCAAAACATTACACTCGCTTTTGGCGTAAAAGCGATGGTATTAATACTTGGCGCAGGCGGCATTGCCACGATGTGGGAGGCTGTTTTCGCTGATGTTGGCGTTGCACTTTTAGCGATTTTGAATGCAGTGAGAATTCAGCGGATGCGATTTGACAGCAATGACACAGAATTTTGAACGCCCCCTCATCATTTAAATTACGCCGCTGTTTTGTACTGTGTACATTCTGATTCTTGCATGTCTTGGTAATACATTTCCTTTGGCGTTAAACCGTTAAATACAGAATGCGGCCTCTCAGAATTGAAGAACTCCATCCAAGCTCCAATTTCTGTCCGTGCTTGCTGACCCAGCTCAAATGATTTTAGATAAATACACTCATATTTTAAACTGCCAGACGGTACTCACTATGGATTTTCTCTTTAACTAAACGAGACTAAAAAAATTGTGCGTTGTATTGTGCCAAATTCAGCGCCCAGCAAGGCGCTGAATTGCAATGCGTTGATAGCGTACGCAAAAACTATCCCATCTTTGCCACCCTACGAGACCTTTCCTGCCCTCGTTTTTGAATAGGCTCTTCAGTCTGATGTCTTTTCTGCTGCTGATCCATAGTCGCTTGATGTTTCTCAATTACGGCATTCACAAACGAATGAACTTGACGGTGCATGCCTTCTTGACCTAGCAGGCTCTTGGTTGCAAGGTCATTGAAATCGGTGTATTGCTTAGATTCACTAGGCGCAAAAATCGGCAACAACACTTTCCCACCTACCGCTTTCGCTGCTTCCTCCGCTTTACTTCGACCGGGATTGACCCCTTGCGTTACTTCTAGATGCTTGTCATCGTCACCAGCAATGATGATGGGCTTTAGAGGATACTTTTCGCGTAAAGCCTTGGCGACTGACACCAAATTTCCAGAGTCAAACGCCGCCACAGTAGCAAAGCCGAGTGTTTCTGACAGACTACTAGCGGTTGCGTAGCCTTCACTAATCACCAAGGCAGGCGCCTGATGCAGCGCATCTAAACCACCGACCGCATGAAAACAGCCTTCTTTTCGACTGCCCTTTGCAAAACGCTTGGTGCCATCTTCTTGAATATATTGCATCGTCCACTGCTTACCATTGGCATCCGTGGCTGGAATATAGGTTTTCTGCCCTTCTCTATCAGTCATCACTCCTATTTGCGGTTGAATACCTTTAGCTTTCATATATGCAGTTGGCTTTATGACCGGATAGAGGTTTGCCATTTGGCGAATGAGGTACTCTGAGGTTTGCTCCTGCACTTTGGCTTGCTCCATTTCTCGCGTCTGCAACTTCGTTGCAGCTTCAGCCTGCATCTGTGCTTTCTGTTTAGAATCCAGAAAATAGCCTTTTGATTTCCACTTCATTTCAATACCAGTCTTATTATTCTTGACATAACCTGCTGGTCGACCATCCAAATGACCCACATAAAAACCTGAAAGTGCACCCTTCTTATCACCCTGAACAGAGATGCGGTGAGTGACCCCATCCATCATGGGATGAGGGCCATCTACGACACAACCCAATGAGCGGAGTGCTTGAGCGAATTCTTCTTTAGGCGTGATTGCCGATGCTTGATGACTTAATACCTGATTCAGTGCCCAACGCTCCAATTTTTCCATATCTGCTTTAGGTCCTACAAACCAAGATTTTGCAATATTATCCCACAGAGCGCCTGCTGCTTTTGCAGCCATGCGTTCTTCATAAGGAACCGCAAGATACTCTCGCTCTTAGAGGTGGTCCCATAAATTCGGACAGGATGTTAAGCTACTCATCTAGGCTTTAGGAGAGTCAATAACATGAGTAGTGTACGTAAAAATCACCCCGCGTCTTTCAAGGCCAACGTCGTTTTAGAAGCATTACGTGAAGACACACCAATTTCTAACTTGGCTTCAAAGTATGGTGTCCACGCAAAAGTCATTCATCGCTGGAAAAAAGAAGCAATGGCATCCATTGAAGCTGGTTTTTACTACAAACTAAAAGGTGAAAGTCCACTGAACTTAAAGTTGATGCGTCTGATCGACGAGCAATTTTTAAAAACGCCTTTTTATGGAAGCCGCCAAATGGCTCGATATTTATCTAGAGAAGGGTATTGTGTGGGTCGCCACCGTGTGAGACGGCTAATGCGCCTGATGGGTATTGAGGCAATCTATCAAAAGCCTCGTACTTCATTGTCTCATCCGGCACACAAAAAATACCCTTATTTATTGAAAGATATGGATATCAATCGCCCCAATCA
>CAMAPQ010000113.1 GCA_945860125.1 Klebsiella pneumoniae | reverse complement strand
GTACTCGAGTTAATGTAACGGGTGCTATTGACTTACAGAAGATGGAAGTGTTGACAACGTTACCTGAAAAAGTCAACGGAGAAACAACTATTGAGTTTTTTCAGAAGTTAAAAGATGCCTGTAGAGAGGCTGATAAAATTCATATTATTTTAGACCAATCTGGTTATCATCGAAGTAATGAGGTGCAGGATTTTGCTAGGAATTCAGGCATAGAATTGCATTATTTACCTGCATACAGTCCGAATTTAAATCCGATAGAACGATGATGGAAAGTGATGAATGAAGAGGCTAGAAATAATATAGTTTTTAGCAGTGCCAAAGAATTTCGTGAAGCAATAGTGGAATTTTTTGAGATTAAACTACCAAAAATGTTGCCGAGTTTAAGGCAAAGAATTAATGATAATTTTGAAATGACATCATACGCTTTTTGATTTCCGATAGGTATAGAGCTTTTCTTACCCCTGAGGCTTTAGCAAAGTGGATATCACCTAATGGGTTCACTGGCACTATCTATCATTTGGAAGCTAAAGTTGGCGGTACATTTAAAATGTCTTTTACCAACTTCACGACTGGACAATCTCATTCCTTTGGCGGCGAGTATCTTGAACTCATGAAAAATGAACTCATTCGATACACAGACAAGTTTGATGATCCCAATCTTCCTGAGATCATGAACGTTACGGTGACACTCAAGACTGTTCTATGTGGTACGGAACTAAATATTATTCAGGAAGGCATTCCTGAAATCATTCCCGTAGAGATGTGCTACTTAGGTTGGCAAGAATCATTAACTGCGTTGGCTATGCTTGTTGAGCCAGATATTCAGCAATAAATGAGCCTATTAACGCCTAAAATATCATCAGAGTTGCGCCCAAGCGGCTCATAGGAATGTTGCGCTATTTTTATCACGAGAAGGCAATTTATATGATTTCTTTGCCAAATTAACTGAAGGAGACCTAACAATAAAAATAAGCAATGTAACCCAACCAATAGAAAGACAAAGGGTAAAAAGATCGGTAAAAAATAGCGGGTAAAAAAAAGAAAGCAGCATTGCAGCAAAACCCACCCAGGCTAGACTACGAATAAAAACAAACCTTTTTTTAGTTACGCCCGTTAGTAATTGTGCAATACAAACAAAGTGTGCCGTCAGCGCAAAAAACTTAATACCCACCCCTATTGGCAAAAAAGAAACGGGAATCAAATAAAGTGTATTAAACGCTTTACTTGAAAGCACCTCTTGCGTCTGTTTTGTTAAATAAGCTTGTAGATAATTACTCAAAGAAAGCAAAACAATATTTTCAAAAAAATCAGCTAATACGGCGAGGACAGGTAGCGCATAAATTAATCTTGAGCACCAGACTGATCCTTTTTGTTTTGATAAAACCCATCGATTTACAGAAACAAGATAAGCGCCATAACTCAACATAAAAATGTAGTCAAGCTGATTAACTAAATCCATTTTACGTAAAGATACAAGACTTTCTTCAGATGATTGAGATAACCCAAATAATAAAATGGTTTCTTCGACAGAATGAACTCGCTCAAAAGCAAGAACAGGAAGGAAAGAAACAGCAAACTCACTACCTAATAATGATTGCGGCGCTGAAAAACTGAGCATAACAAACATTAAAAAACACAAAAGACCAGAAATAATAACGCACTGACGTAAATTGACAAAAACCATAAAAACTCCTTTTAAAAAGACGGAATTAATTATCTGACGAATGGTCTAAATAATAAGATCTTATCTGTAGGACTTACGCAAAATTGTCCTAAGCAAGGCGTCGCGATGAAGACAGTACAAATTCAAAGGAATAATCATGTCAAACATAATCGGTCTTTATGATTCGATTGAAAATAAGATACGACTTAAATCGAAAAAATTATTCAAAATAATGGACGCGGAATATCTTTTTTTCGATAAAAAAACCACGTGGGTGGGTTATGAGTCGCAAAAAAAAACCCATATCTGGGGACATTTTGATTTTTATGTCTCAGCAAAAATGCATGTAACGAGGGAGTATACACCGCAAGAACTAAGACTCTACGCCAAAACCTTAAAAAGCAATGCCACCTGGTCCCAAGAAGGAAAAGGCTAGCGCCTGTGCAGTAAAATACGTCGATACCTTAAAAGAAAAGGGGCTAAACAAGCATAAAAAAATACGCCAAAGGCATCCGCCACTAAGTCAAGCCATTCAAAAGCGCGATAACCTAGCCCCTGCTGAATAAGCTCTATTAAGCCGCCATAAAACACCATAAACATTATTTTGTAATAGATCGCTTGCTTAGGATAACTAAAATCCAAAAATAAACTGAGCACAAAAAAAGCAGCAAAATGACATGCTTTATCGCCAAAAGTCTCAATAATAACAACAGGAGAAGGCGTAAAAGCAAGATAAGAAATAACACATAATATAACTAAAAAACCAGCACGGATAAGCCAAACCAAAGCAAGCAGATGCTTTAATATTGCCATCTTAAAAAACAAGCTATTCATCTGAAATTATTCTCACTCTTTTTTATATATCCAAAGTAATTAGAATCACTCAGCCTAAATATAGATCATCTACTTAAAAACAGTAGGAAACGTTGGTGTTCGCTTCAGCGATCACTTTCAGTTAGAATGACGAGCCGAAATTTTGAGGCTTTATGGCTTATTCATGTTTTATTAATTTGACAAAAATTGTGAGGTTTCTTATGGGCTTTAACAACATTCCCCCCGGCAAAAATGTACCGGACGATATTTATGTCGTCATTGAAATTCCAGCGAATAGCGCGCCAATTAAGTATGAAATTGATAAAGAATCAGAAACATTATTTGTTGATCGCTTTATGGCAACGGCAATGTTTTATCCGTGTAACTATGGGTATATCCCTAACACACTATCAGAAGATGGTGATGCGCTTGATGTATTAGTGGTTACCCCTTACGCTGTTGCGCCAGGCTCTGTTATTCGTGCACGCCCGATTGGTATATTAAATATGTCTGATGAAGCAGGTCAGGATGCAAAACTAATTGCAGTTCCTCACGATAAACTAAGCGTTCTTTATCATGATGTAAAAGAACCTAAAGATTTACCAGAATTGTTGTTAAAACAAATCGAGCATTTCTTTGAGAACTATAAAGATCTTGAAAAAGGAAAATGGGTTAAAATTGATAAATGGGAAGGTTCAGAAGCGGCAAAAGCTGAAATCTTAAAATCCATTGAACGCGCTAAAAAGTAACAGAAATACTCGCTTCTTGTCTGTAGGGGCTATTATCTTCTTGCGATTTTACCCCTACATAACGTTAATAAAGTAAAAAAATGAACGCTCAACGCTTTATAGATAAAATACAAAGCCAAATCATCGCTGGGCTCATTCGTGCTTTGGGCGTACTTCCTCTTTTTTTAAATCAGCTATTTGGCTTATTATTAGGCCTGCTATTATTTATTTTTCCAAATGAAACAAAAAAAACAACCCGAATTAATTTAAAACATTGTTATCCCGAAAAAAGCACGCAAAGCCTTATTTTTTTACTGATTCAAAGCTTGATACATCAAGCGCAAATGATGACGTCCTTTTGTTATATCTGGTGCCAGCCACACGAGCGAATAAAAAAAATCATTAAAGAAATCGAAGGAGAAGAGGCGCTGATTAACGCACTCGCACAAAAAAGTGGTGTGTTATTATTATTACCTCATTTAGGCAATTGGGAGCTAGTGAATCACTACTTAATTTCAAAAACAGAAATAAATGCCCTCTATCGACCGGCTAAAATTAAAGCAGTTGATGAGCTTATTTTCAAAGGGCGCTCTTTACCTTCAACCCATATGTTCCCCACCAATTTAAGCGGCGTTAGAAAGCTCTATCAATCCCTAAAGCAAGGAAAAACAGCCGTTATTTTGCCGGATCAACAGCCAGAATCAAAAGGAGGGCAATTTGTACCCTTCTTTGGCATTCCTGCTTATACAGCTGTTTTAACAGCAAAAATTATTCAAGATACGCAACCAAAATGCCTAGCCATTTTTTCAATTAGGCTTAAATATGACCAATATAAAATTATACTCAAAGAAGTTGATTCAAACCTTTATGATGCAGATATAGCGCAATCGCTTACGGCGCTCAATCGCACAGTAGAGGCGTGCATTGAATACTGCCCTGGCCAATATTTATGGGGTTATAAGCGCTTTAAAAAACGACCAGAAGAGAATCAGGATTTTTATAAATAATAAGGCGTGGATTACTTTAAATTGAGTAAAAGATCACGCCCCTTAAAATAGCATCATATTTTAATTGCATTGTCTGATCTGTTTTGTGATGCTATGCGTTACTAATTAACAGGTCAGGTTTTATATGCAAGATGCCGATAAAATTAAGCTTTTAGAAGAGAAAGTTGCTTTCCTAGAAAAGCTTGTACAGCAGCTTGCACAAGAAAATACTGCTTTTAAAAAAGAAAGTAAGCTTTTAAAAAAGGAGAATGAATCCCTCAAAGAAAGACTGGGTTTAAATTCAACTAATTCTTCTTTACCCCCTTCTAAAGATTGGAAAAAAATAAAAAAGTTGAAGCCTCTAAACCGCATAAACCATCTGGTGGAAAGCTGGGTCATCA
>CAMAPQ010000112.1 GCA_945860125.1 Klebsiella pneumoniae | reverse complement strand
CCATATAAACCTGCTGTTAAATCTAAAACAGGAGACCTATCATCCACTGTTGATTGAGTGAATTTAATTGCCATAATCTCACCGCATGAATTAATCAACAGGTGCAGTTTAAAACCGAAAAACCAGCCCATACTTGATTTGCTTTTTTTGGCTAGCCCTGCAAAAACCTTATGCTGTTTTTCTCTCTTTAATATGGCAAACTTTTATCGTTGTTGAGTCTACAAAATAAATACCTGTTTGTTGTTTCGATAGGCTTATCATGAAAAAAAATAACGGCATAATGACTCGCTTTTTTTGCTCAACAAAAATGCTTTTTTTCTGTATCACGTCATTTGTCATCTTTATACTCGCTGAGAAAATAGTTGGTTGTAAGAGAAAGGATTCGAACCTTCGACCCCCGCTTCCCGAAAGCGGTGCTCTACCAAGCTGAACTACACTCCGAAAGGGAGATCAGGACGCCTTGCTGGATCAATTTTGCGTAAGTCCTATTAGTTGGGAAATAGGCTGCAGGGGCTAACCTATAGAGTTCTGAAGTCAGGTTTTACATTGCAACATCAAGATGAAATAGATCAGTTATAAATTGTTTCATATATTAAAAAAGCAATCATTTCTTTTTGATATAGTTTATTTAACTTGATAGCCATTACAGCTGAAAAGTTAAATGATATTAATCAACAAAAGAGGGTAGGATTTATGACGGGAGCTACGGGAGCTAATTGGAGTGCATCGAGTCTAGTGAATCATTTTGGTTTGAGTAAAGGAGATGCAACAACGATAGTGAAGTTCTTTGATACGAACAATGATAATAAAATATCTGGTGGCGAACTCACATTATTGAGGAGCGTTGCAGGTATAAAATCCGGTTCTATAGGGTTGACCACAAACGATCTACGACGCGTTGCTTCTTGGATTGCGCTGGTGGAGAATCAGATAACAACTACTATTGCAAATCAAGAGGCTGCTAATGCTAATAATGGTACAAGTTCAGCTATTCGGGGTAAAAATTAAACAGTTTGTAGATGAAATAGACTAATGCAGGGGTATTTGTTAGGAAACAAATATTTTTGTAAAAAATCATGGCCCTTAAATTGGGGCCATTTTTAATATTAGAGGTTGTTAGCATGGATATTAATTTTGATGAAGAATTAGCCGAGCTAGAAGATACGCTATTGGTTTTTTCAAGTGATCGAGATCGTAGTATTTCCAATGAAGAAATTTGTGCTGCACTAGAGACTGATGATCAAGATAAAGACCAAGTTTTGGAAAAAATTCGTAACTCTTGTGGGGTGCACGACTCAATTACTTTCTTACAACTTGAAGGCTTGGTTCGTGAGCGAATTCAGTTAGTGACAGAGCTTAAAGCAAGGGCTTGAGTAAAATAACGTGAGTTCGGGGTAAGCGTCACACGGTAACGAGCCCAGAAAAGCTAGTATCAATAGCTGGCTTCTTAGGCTGTAAACCGTATGCTGTTAGCCCTGAAATCAGATTCAAAATAAAATTAGATACACTTCTATCCGACATTCCGCATAGTGGCAAAATTTTTTGTGAGCATTATTGTTTTGTTTATTTTTTGATCTATTTTTCTTGATTCAGAACTCATTTTGATGCATTTATCAGCTCCGCTTTAAATGACAGAGTGTCATAGAGAATCTCAGCGATCATAAATGGGATTAATATGAAATCAAAATAGGCGAGTGAAAGCGAAAAAATAGCAAATTTAAGTCTTTTTCTTGTAATAAAAAATAATTGCCAAGACTTAAGTGGCCACTATGCGGAATGACGGTGACAATATTAAGTTTCATCTATATGATTCGTATTTATTTTCTAGCAGCTTAATTCCGTCCATTTCCTAATCTATTTGGAAGGGCTTGCTTTTAAAAGAAAATTATGTCGAGCTCAGGTTATTAATTTTAAGGAAAATATAATGAAAACAGTCCCATTGATTATTAGCACCGTCCTAGCAAGTACAACACTTTATTCAAAACCTATTAGCGCAGCAAGCTTTCTTCATAATATTCAAATAAATGATCCTATCAAGCATGCATTTAATATTGACCAGCCGCCCTGCATGCGACAACCGGTACAGTTTTTAAAATTAGAGAATGCTGAGCCTGAAGAGATAAAAAGTTTGTGGATAAACTTTTTTAAAGACCAATTTGCAAAAGATGATAGAACTGAAGTTCTAACTGCCCTTCAACATGCAAATACAGATGTTCAAAAACGCTGGGCAGCAGTCAATGCTGTTATTGGAAACAAGTCCCCTGTATCAGATATCAATTTTTCTAAATTACTTAATAAAAGTGAAGTAGAAAGCATCGTAATGCTTGTTAAACAAGAAAAAGAGTCAGCGGAGAATAATGGTAAAGTTCGTATAGATGATCTAACACTCTAGAGTTTATTCGTGACACAAAACGTGTTATGCCGTAATACCAAGTTTTAACTATACATAGTCATTCTTTCTCTTTTTAATTGTTGAGCTCAATTCCTGTGAGCGTTATGATCACGCAGGTTATTGAGTTAATTTAAAGAGGGAAAGTGCGCAATGATTTATCACTTTGAGAAAGCTAATCTGTGTCGTCAGTTAGAGACGGTAATTGACTATATTCGTTGGTCTGTAAGTGTATTTAATTCTACTGATGTTTATTTTGGCCATGGTACAGATAACGCTTGGGATGAGGCTGTTGCGCTAGTATTGCAGGCTTTATCGTTACCGCATGATTGTGATCCTCGTATTATGACGGCGCGTTTATTGGAAGATGAAAAACATAAAATTATTGGATGGATTGAGAAGAGAGTTGTTGAGCATAAGCCATTGCCTTATATTGCAGGTCGTGCATGGTTTGCTAATCTTGAGTTTTATGTTGATGATCGTGTATTAATTCCTCGCTCACCTATTGCCGAATTAATTGATAATCAGTTTGAGCCTCATATTGATATCGATAAGATGAGCCGTATTCTTGAATTGTGCACGGGCAGTGCTTGTATCGCTGTAGCGCTCGCGATTCATTTTCCTGAAGTACAAATTACAGCAACTGATATTTCGCAGGATGCCTTAGTTGTTGCTAAATCAAATATTGATAAGCATGATATGAGTGATCGTATTGAGTTAATACTAACTGATTTATTTCCCCCGATAGGTGATAAATATGATTTAATTATTGCCAACCCCCCTTATGTAACGCAAGAAGAAATGCGTTTATTACCAGCCGAATATCAGTGTGAACCTGCTTTGGCCTTGGTTGCTGGCGATAAAGGTCTTGATATTGTTCATCGCATTTTAAAGCAAGCGAAACATTTTTTAACAGAAGAAGGTGCTTTGATTTGTGAGGTAGGTGCCACGCAGGATCTTTTAATGGAAGCCTATCCTGATCTCCCTTTTATCTGGTTATCTTTTGAAAAAAGTGAAGATGGTGTCTTTCTGCTTTACGCTGCAGATTTAGCCAGTTTTTAGCGTGTTGGGCATAGATGAACAGTGTCATGAGTTATTCTAAAATATAATCTAGGAGTGTGTGATATGTCTCTTTCAATAACCATAACAGAAAGTGCCGAAGCGTATCTTCGAGAGTTACTAAGTAAACAAAGTAGCACTGAAATGGGCGTACGTATTTTTGTTGAAAAACCGGGTACGCCTTATGCTGAGTGTTGTATGGCTTATTGTGCTGAAGATGAAAAACTTGAGGATGATGTGTCTTTTGAGCGCAGTGGTTTTGTTGCCTGGATTGAGGCAAAGTCTTTGCCTTATCTTGAAGATTCGGTGATTGATTTCGCAAAGGATCGCATGGGTGGGCAGCTAACTTTTAAAGCCCCTAAGGCTAAAGTACCGCAAATTGGTGCTGATGCAAGCGTTGAAGAGCGCATAGGTCATATTTTATTTTCTGAAATTAATCCTTCTTTATCAGGGCATGGCGGACATGTTAGTTTAATTGAATTGGCTGATAATGGAGAAACAGCTGTTTTACAGTTTGGTGGTGGATGTCAAGGATGTAGCGCAGTGGATCTCACGTTAAAACAAGGTATTGAAACCACGTTGTTAGGGCGTATTCCAGAACTGAAAAGAGTGATGGATGTTACAGATCATTCTCAAAGAGAAGCGGCTTACTATAAATAGTATGACTTACGCAAATATACCCAAAGTAATTGGAATCACGGTGAGGCGGCAAGCAAGTGAACTCCATGAGCATAGATAAACTATGTGATTGGGGTGAATGAGCGCCGCCAACAATGCCGTGATTTCAAGTACGAAGAGTATAGATAGAAATAGAGAGCTGGTTGGTTACTTTAGGGCAGATTGTCTGGATAAAAAAAACCCTGCGTTGTAAAAGATCACGCCCCTTAAAATAGCATCATATTTTAATTGCATTCTCTGATCTGTTTTGTGATGCTATGCGTTACTACTTAACAGGTCAGGTTTTATATGCAAGATGCCGATAAAATTAAGCTTTTAGAAGAGAAAGTTGCTTTCCTAGAAAAGCTTGTACAGCAGCTTGTACAGCAGCTTGTACAGCAGCTTGTACAGCAGCTTGTACAGCAGCTTGTACAGGAAAATGCTACTTTAAAAAAAGAAAATGCATCGCTCAAAGAAAGACTGGGTTTAAATTCAACTAATTCTTCTTTACCCCCTTCTAAAGATTGGAAAAAAAATAAAAAAGTTGAAGAAGCAAAACC
>CAMAPQ010000111.1 GCA_945860125.1 Klebsiella pneumoniae | reverse complement strand
TTTTTTATTACAAGAAAAAGACTTAAATTTGCTATTTTTGCGCTTTCACTCGCCTATTTTGATTTCATATTAATCCCATTTATGATCGCTGAAATTCTCTATGACACTCTGTCATTTAAAGCGGAGCTGATAAATGCATCAAAATGAGTTCTGAATCATGAAAAATAGATCAAAAAATAAACAAAACAATAATGCTCACAAAAAATTTTGCCAGTATGCGGAATGTCGGATCATCTTTATCTGCCAAGGAATGAAACTGCATGCGTAATTTTCTATAGATAGAAGAACGCTGATTAGGGTATTGAGCAAATAAACCAATATCAGGTAATGAATTAATTTGTTCAGCTAGAACAGATACGCTGAGTATCATCCTTTTTTTTAGCGCATCCATTTCTGACAAAAAACTAATCCGATAAAACAACACACTCATTGTCAGCAACAGAATAACAAAAGCACCGCCATAAATAAGCGTTAAGCGAACATAGAAACGGTACCAAAAACCAATAATAGGCGGATAATAATGCTGAACTTGCGATGTCTTTTCGATAGATAGACTGCTACTGCTCACGCCAAAAACGCTGGGCGTCTCTCGTTCACTTTCCATGTTAAAATCCCTTGATTTAAGCGCTTACAGCCGAAAAAAATGATGCCGATACGTGCTTAACTCTTCAATAGACTCTTTAATATCATCCAAGGCAAGATGGACATTTTTTTTGACCACTTTCTTTGCTATATCAGGTGCCCAGCGTCTTGCTAATTCTTTGATGGTGCTTACATCTAAATTACGATAATGAAAAAACGTCTCTAACTGTAGCATGTAACGATACAAGAAACGCCGATCCTGACAAATACTATTACCACACATAGGCGATATTTTTGCCTTTACCCATAATGAAAGAAACTCAAGCGTTTTACTTTCTGCTTCTTTTTCTGTTACAACACTTGCTCGCACGCGATCAAGCAAGCCAGACTCCAAATGATGCTTTTGATTCCAGCTATCCATACCTTGTAAACACGCTTCTGGCTGGAAAATAGCAAACACGGGCCCTTCCGCTAAAATATTTAAAGCGCTATCCGTTACAATCGTTGCAATCTCTAGAATTTTGTCATGATCAGGATCCAGCCCTGTCATTTCTAAATCGATCCAAATCAAACGTAAATCATCACTCATTTTTTATCCTCAAAGAATTAAACTACATAGACTGACAAGTTTTAATCATTGAATAGCCCAATATATTAGGCCACAATTTTATAATCGTTTTTTCAATAAGGAATCAATTATCCCACACCATGAGCAAAAGAAAAATTTCTATTCAACAACAAAGGGTTATTCGTCAACAACAAGAGAAAAAAACACAAGATAAATATCAATCAGGCGTCAAAGGACTCGTTATTTGCCATTATGGTGTTCAAGCCGCTATAAAAACACTGCCACTGAATAATGAGTCTCGCATTATTCAATGCCATAAACGCACTCATATAGATATTACCGCAGGCGATGAAGTATTTTTTGAAGTAACAGGAGATGATACAGGCGTCATTGTCGCGAGAGCGGCGCGTAAAAATGCGCTATCAAGAGCAACCAAACACAAGAGTGATATTAAAACCCTAGCTGCCAATATTGATCAGGCTTTTATTGTCTTCTCGGTTGAACCTGCCTCTACACCACTTTTCACTGATCAGTTGCTAGTAGGCTGCGGCATGCTCAACATAACCCCTATCTTAATTATGAATAAGGCAGATTTAACACTCTCCAACTCTACTGCCGCGTGTTTTACTTTGGCACAAAAAGCAAAATATGAAGCTGCCGGCTACAACGTCTTATCAACCAGCATTTACGAAACAAACAGCATGCTCGCTTTGAGAGCAGCCTGCGCGCATCGCACGAGTATTTTTGTTGGGCAATCTGGGGTGGGGAAATCTTCTTTATTAAATCATCTTATTCCTGAAGCCCAAGCAAAAACGAATGCGATCTCTGAAGAACATAAAATAGGCAAACATACCACCATTCATTCAGAATTATATGAACTAAAAGACGGCGGTATTATTATCGACTCACCCGGAATACGCGAATGGCAATGCAGTGAAATACACAGTGATGCATTAAAATTTCATTTTCCAGAATTTTTACCTTGGCTCGATCAGTGCCGCTTTCGCAATTGCACTCACCAAAAAGAACCCCAATGCATGATTAAACAAAAAGTAGAAGAAGGCGCTATTCATCATGAAAGATGGGAAAATTTTTGTTTATTACAAACACAGGCGAATATAAAAATTTATTAAACTCTTTTTCAACTCAATGCTCAATTTTTTTCTGTATTTCACTCTCTTTCGTAATACTTTTAGGATGCACAAGTATACTAATTCTTCTGTTCATCTGATTTTCAGGGTCTTTAGGGAAGTAAAGATCTGAAGAGGCATAACCGGTTACACGAATCACCTGGCTTTCTCTTACGCCACTCTCTTGCAGAATTCTTCTAGCGGCATTTGCACGCCCTGACGAAAGCTCCCAGTTTGAGTAGTTTTCTCTTGAAGTAAAACTTGTGGCATCTGTATGCCCCTCTAAACTAATGCGATTTGGAACCGCTGCTAACGTCTTACCTAACTCCTCTAAAATACCAAACATGTGGGGTTGAATCTGATCAGAGCCACTTTCAAACATCGGTCTAAATTCTTTATCAATAATTTCAATCTCCAAACCCTCTTCTGTAATCTTCATGAGCACCTGATCTTTATAGGGTTTAAGATTTTTATTTTCTTCTATTTTTAACTGTAATAATTTTGATAATTCTTTTAATTTTTTCTTTTCAAGCTCTTTTGCCCACTCAATGACTTCATCGCCAGGTAACGCTTCAGTTTTATTGCCTTCATCACCGATACCTGCTTTCTTTTTTAAATCCTTAGATTGCGCCTCACCACTGCCAGAAGCAGGGCTATCCTGCCCAAGCCCTTCTTCAATCTGCGACGAAGTTGCCTGATTATCAATAGGTGCAGGGCCTCTTCCGCCTAAATCAATAATACTTTTGAATCCACCCTCTTTAAAGCCAACGGGATCAGCAAAGTAACCAGCAATAGAAATTTTTTCAACTACGTCAGAAACAGCAACCAGCCATAAAACAAGAAATAAAGCCATCATTGCTGTTGCGAAATCTGCAAAGGCAATTTTCCAGCCTGAACTATGCCCATGAGCCGCATGGCCACCGCTCTTTTTGACAATAATGATATTGCCGCCTTCTTTCCCTGCCACTTATATGTATCCTAAAATAATTTGCATCCTAAAATAAAAGAGATAGGACTTACGCAAAATTGTCCCAGCAAGGCGTCGCGATGAAGGCAGTACAAATCGTACGACGAAGCGTGACAACAAAGCTGGGCAGTTTTGCGTAAGTCCTAAGAGATATTGCTACTAACCGCCCCCTCGCAACTTAGCCTCAAGCTGAGCAAAGGTAGGCCTGAAATCATGCGGCAGGCTTTTACGACCAAATTCAATAGCAATTTGAGGCGACATGGTATTTACCATTGCAATAATGGCTGATTTAACGCACTTATAAGCCGTCATTTCTTCTTTTGCTTTATGTCCGATTAACGAGGCAAAGGGAGAGACAAAACCATAAGCCAAAAGCACCCCTAAAAATGTACCCACCAACGAAGCTGCAACGTGCGCACCCAGCTCTTCAGGTGGTCCCCCTAAGGATTTCATCGTAATAACAATCCCCATTACAGCCGCCACAATTCCAAACCCAGGCAAACCATCTGCAATATTAGCAATCGCTTTCGAGGGCGCTTCTGCTTCTTCTTCAATCATATGAATTTCAAGATCCATAAGTGCATCTAGCTCATGAGACTGCATGTTGCCGCTTACTAAAATACGCAGATAATCGCCAATAAATTCGACAAGATGATGATCATTCAAGATCTTCGGGAATCGCTTAAATAATTCACTATCTTTAGGACTTTCAATATCGCCTTCTATGCCCATAATGCCTTGCTTGCGCCATATGGTAAAAAGCTCAAATAAAAGCATGAGAATTGCCAAACAATATTCTTTGCTAAATTTATGACTAAACATAAGGCCAGGGCCTGACTTCATGACATAGATCGTAAGCTTCAAAGGATTGGTTGCGATAAATGAGCCTAACGAGGCGCCGCCGATAATGACAAGCTCGGCAGGTTGCCATAAAGCCATAATCTCGCCATGCGCCATAACGTATCCGCCCAGCACACAAGCGATAAGAACTACGTATCCAATGACTGACTCCATGTAATTATTGCGCCTTCCTTGTATATGATCTTTCTTATGTCTATTTTTTCGTTTTATTAAACCGTATTTTAAGTTAAGACAAAAAAGCAGCACTATTCAACTTGACCTGTCCTAAAAATAGTAGACACGCCCACTTCAAGCGCAGTGTGAACAAGGCTCCCGCTATCACGCAAAGCGAGCAGTGTACGCAGATGATGCATTTCAAGATCAAATTATTGAATTAGTATTTTTCATGTTAAATGGAAATTAAATTCGTTTGAGTAATAGATCAGTATCGGCCACGCTTCCAGCTTCTTTTTTACAAAACGATTAAGTTATAACTCATATTCCGCATACCGGCGTTTTGAATTGCGTTTATTATTTTTTACCCTGGCATGGAAGATTTCAAATCGCTATTTTTTATTTTAAGACATCATTTTCGACACTATTTTAGACATATTTAATGAGCATCTCGCCTAGCGCTAAAGTGTTTTAAATCATACTTATTTCGGTTATTGTTTTCTCTTTTTTTAATGAAGAATTAAT
>CAMAPQ010000110.1 GCA_945860125.1 Klebsiella pneumoniae | reverse complement strand
TTTTCAGGTTCTGGTAGAAGATGGCGATCTATTTTTCCATTTACAGTCAAAGGCCACGCAGATAGAAAGGTAAACACATCAGGAATCATATAACCCGGCAATGAAGACGCCAATGCTTCACGATAAAAATGTTGATCATAACAATCATCTGCCTGAATATAAGCAATAAGACTATTATTAATCGCTTTACAAACCGCTTCTTTCACACCTTGGCATAGTTTAAGCGCGCACTCAATTTCAGATAGTTCAATTCTTAAACCACGCAGCTTAATTTGATAATCTATTCTGCCTAAAAAATTTAGGTTATTTTGTTCATCTTCAATAACCCAATCACCGGTTTTATATAATAAGCCAAAATCAGAATGCTCAATAAATTTTTCTTTATTTAATTTCTCATTATCCCAATAACCAACACCGACTGCTTTTCCACCAATAAATAGCTCGCCTTTATAACCTGGTGGTAAACATTGACCATAGGTATTGAAAACATATAAAGAAACGTAAGGTAGCGCTTGACCTAAAGGAATAGATTTTAAATTAAAAATATCATCTGCATCAAAATGATAAGCACAAACAACATCAGTACATTCTGTTGGGCCATAAGAGTTTATAAAACGTATATCAAGCGATAAACCTAAACTTTTTTTCCACTGCATCCAAGAAAGTAAACGCGCGCAATTAACTGGTTCACCGCCTAAAATAATACATTCAAGACTCTGAATTTTTTCATATGTTTTATCAAGTGTATTTTCATAAATACAGCAATCTAAAATTCCATAAAATACACTCGGTGAAAGATTAATAATCTTTACTTTATGTATATAAATCAACTTAATAAGTTCTTCTACATCCAGCGGATATTTTTCAGGAATAATACATTTTGCCCGAAGCAAAATAGGAATAAAAAGGTTCTTCTGGGTAAGATCAAAAGAAAAATGGCTGGCAATAAGAAAAACAGGCTCATCAATTTGACTAACAATATCTCCATACCATAATAATAGCTGATCAAATGAGGCATAGGTTACACCCGCTGCTTTAGGTATACCTGTTGAGCCTGATGTATAGATATAATATAAAACAGCTTTTTCTTCTTCAGATCTAATAAAATTAGGCAGGGTTAATATACTATTCGAGACATAAGTAGTTTGTTGTTTTAGAGAAGAAAGCAGGGAAGAAAGTGACGATGTTTCAGCTGATTCAAAATCATGATAATAAAATTTATTTTGAGAAAAATAAACAACTAGTTGAAGTGTTGATTTTTCTACTAAAAAAGAAGATTCTTCATTATTAATGATTAAAGCATTCGCAGACATATTGTGTAATATTAATTGTTTCCTTTTTATTGGCAAGCTGAAGTCTATAGGAATATAAGTTCCACCAAGAGAAACAACGGCCCAAATAGCAATAAACCAATCAATAGAATAAGGCAAAGAAATAGCAATTTTTGAACCAGAATGCATTCCCTTTTTTTTCAAAAGAAAAACCAATTCAAGCACACTATTAGCAAAAGATTGGCTCGATACAGTACGCGAACCACACGCTAATAAGCTAAAATTATGAGAAGAATTAAGATAGGTTTGTATACAGTTAGCAGCAAAAAATAAAGAAAAATCAGATAAAGGCTGATCCATTAATTCACTGTTATTAGTACACTCATTAGGACTAGTATGCTCATTAGGGCTCGTCACAGGGAAAGAAAAACTTTTGTTCTCATGTGGCAACCATAAATCTAATAATGAAAAATCTTGATTGCTTTGAAGAAGCTGACAAGAGAGAGACTCTATTCTACTTAAAATATAATGATCAGAAGAAATAGAAGCAGGCAAACTAAGATGCAAATGAAAACTTTTTTGACTAAAAATAACCGTTAAATTACATTGGTTAAGCTTAGGAAAAAAAATACGATGAAAAGGCGTTAAATTATTTGATTGATCAAAAATAGCCATTGAAAAAGCGAGATCCTGCCCACCTGAAAGTGACTTTAAAGAAAAAGGAGAAATAAAAGCATGAGAAGACGCATCCTTTAATTTATGAACGATATAACGACAAAATACAACAAAGAAATTCTCATCACTTTCAGACTTTAGAAAATGCTGGTCCACCAGAACAGGACAAATACTCAAATAGCTACCATAATGAGACTTATCTTCGTTAAAGGCTAACAACCAACCAATCAAAAAGTTCTCATTAACATTAAATAATAGCTTAATAGCCAAAGCATAAATCACAAAAAAATAATATTTTTGATCTATATTATTTTTATGACAAAAAGACAAAATATCTTCAGCATGACGAGTAGGTATCTGTATATCACAATTAAAAAATTCAGTATTTTTTGCCAAAAGAGGTAATGAATAAATACTTCTTACACTTAATTCTTTCCAAAAAGATAAAGTACTCGGTGAGTTAAACTGATTTTCAGTATAAATAAATTTATCAAAATAATCCTTATTATTAACAGCGCCAAAAAAATCTACTACTTTCTTGGCTCTATCTTTATTTTTTATATAAACAATAAATTTCTCAACGAAATCATTAAAAGAAACATAATCAAGCAAAATTAAGTGCGTTTTTATTGCAACAAAAACACCTTCATTAATCAACATATATTTAATTTTAAAAAGTGATTCTTCAGATAAAACACAAGGTTGATCAAGCCAATCGGATAATTTCTCTTGCGCATAAGAATAAGAATAAACGGTATGATCATAATAAAGCCATTTTTTATGATCATTGATAGGCCTTAAACAGTAAAATGAATCCATTGATTCAGCATTTTTAACTTCACATACACAAGAAAAAAACCAATAAAAAAACTCAGATAAATCAGTTGTTTTAGTTACCATAGAAAAAAGATCATTTTCATTATTCAAGGTAAAACAAACGCCATACTCATGAGTGTTATTCACACGCCCCTTTAATTCTCCAAATAAAATATCACGCTGAACACAACCTAAAGGAATAATTTTTTCATGAGAAAAATAATCATTGCTAATAAAAGGCAAATAATTAATAGTTGAAATAGTTAAGCGAGATTGATTGAGTAAATTATCTATATTTTTAATAAAATTATTTTTAATATCTTCAATTATTTCTTGGGTAAATTTTATTTTTCTAAATTCAAAAACACCCGAAATATGCTGTAAATCACCTTCAGTTAAAATTAACATTAAATCATTTTTAGCTTGCTTTAATGAAATTTCATTATAATTAACACTTAACCCTTGCGCTTTAAATTTTTCAAAAGAAGCGCCTAATGAATTGAAAATATGACCTTGCCATATAAAAGAAATTTCAGCGCCAGGTAAAGTTTTTAAATGATGACTTTTATTAAGATGGCTCAATAAAGATTCTACATTAAGCGCCTGATAACGCAGCGATTCAATCCATTGAGCTTCAACACTTTTAATTAGATCAATTAAAAACCAATTTTCATCGAATGAAAAACTAATAAAAATCATCCGTATAAAAAAACCAACCATACTTTGTATTTCGCTATGGTCTCTGCCGGAATAAATAGTATGCAAATAAACAGAAGCGTGATCACTATATTGATATAAAGACCAAGCAAAAGCAGTTAAACAAACATTTTGACAAGAAACATTATTTGAAAAACAAAAAGAGGAAAGCTCAGAAGATAATGATGGAGCAAGATCAAAATTTAAAAAACCAACAGAAGAAAAATTTTCACCTGAAATAATAGAAGGAAACTGATAGTGATTTTTGTAAGTAAGAAAAAAATTTGCCCAATAATTAAAAGTTTTTATTTCATTCTCATTATACTTTTCATCATAAAAAGTATAAATATAATCAATAAAATCATAAGATTTAACGGCAGACAAACAACTTTCTTTTAAGCGAAAAAGATCGCAGTAAATCTCAAAAAAATCATTAGCTAAATTAATAACAGACCATCCATCAACAATAATATGATGAATATTAATAACCCACACAAAATCGTTATCTGACATTTTTATAATTGAAAAAGACCATAATGGACCCATAAATAAAGAAAAAATCCTATTTTTCTCTTTATTTATAATCTCGTCTAAAATCTCATTTTTTTGTTCATCTAAAGAAAGATCTTGAATATTTAACAGCCAATTCTGATTTTTATTTAATTTTTGTATAGGCTGATTAGCATCTAAAATAATACACAAAGCTTCATGTTTTTCAATTAATTCATGTATTACTTTAGGGATAATTTTTAGATCTAACTCACCATGAATATTAAGCATTCCTACTATATTATAAGCAGAAAGATATTCAGACTGATTTATTGCATACCAAATTCTTTTTTGGTCATAACTTAAATTAAAATGATTGATTTTATCTCTATCCGCTTTAAGAAATTTAGTTTCAGAAAATAAAAATGAAATTTTAGCTATCTCATAGCAAAATTCACTTATTTTCTTAAACTCGAAAAAATATCTAACAGGCACTTCTATGTTCAATTCAGATTTAATAATTGAAATTATTTTTAATATATGAACTGAATGGGCACCTTTATTAAAAATATCATCTTGAGCAGATATATCCTGCCTAGATAATATCTTTCTCCACGCGGCAACCACTTCATTTTGATACTTAATGTTGCTCTTTAATAAAGTTACATTTTGATCTGACTTTAACAGATTTTTTTTCTTTTTATCTCGATTAAATTTATTTATTAACTCAGCTCTATCTATTTTTCCATGGGCATTAATAGGCCATTCTTTAAGCGGATATAAAGCAGAGGGCAGCATAAAACTTGGCAGCATTTTTCTTAAAAAAGAAGACAGTGGCTCACTATTATTCTCAAAAGAAAAAAATTCAATAAAAGCAATAATATGATTGTCATAAGCAAGAACAACGCATGATTTTATATTCTTAAATAATAAAATTGTTTTTTCTATTTCAAGAATTTCAATCCGCACACCATGAATTTTAACTTGGCTATCGTTCCTACTAACATAATGTAATAGACCATGAAGATCTTGGTAAACAAGATCACCTGTACGATAAACCTTATCAGAGCCAAATGGGTTATTAATAAATACGTCATTATTCGATGAATCGACATAACCTTTTCCAACGGCTATACCCCCTATTAATAACTCACCGACTCTATTAGGCGGTAAACATCTTAAATTTTTATCAACGATAAAAAGAAATACGTTAGGTATTGGCAAACCAATAGGGAAAAAATTAGATTTTTTATTTGCAAAAATGCTTTCTTTAATAAAAATTTTTACTTGACCATGTGATAACCTATAAAAAGAAACAACGTCAGTACATTCAGTGGGTCCATAGCTATTCACTAAATCAGAATAGAAAAAATCTGACACAATCCATCTTTTAATTTT
>CAMAPQ010000109.1 GCA_945860125.1 Klebsiella pneumoniae | reverse complement strand
ATAGGACAAGAAGTATTAAGCATTAATCGTGATTATTTCAGGCTTAGAAAGCCTATAGAACGCCGTATTTATGAAATAGCACGCAAGCATTGCGGCACACAAAAAAAATGGGCAATTGGCATCAAAAAACTACAAAAAAAAGTAGGTTCATCAGGTGCGCTTAAACAATTTAAGTTTACTTTGAAATATCTTATAGAACATCATCACCTACCAGATTACCGCGTATCGTTAGAAGGTGACATTGTGGTATTTAGCTTTGTGGGCGATGCCAGAGACCTTTTGTATGATAGTAATCGTCCACACCTTAAACCAGATACAATAAAAAAAGCCAAAGAAATAGTTGGGCGTAATTATGATGTATATGGGCTTGAAGCAGAATGGCTAGAGTTTTGGCAATCTTCTGGATGCCCTAATTTTACTAGCCCTGACGGGGCGTTTATTGGATTTTGCAAAAAACGTGTAGAACAGAATTAATATATGTACGTACATAACTATGTACGTACATATATTAATATGCATTTAGAGATAGTCTTTTATATCCTTGCCGCGCTTTTTAAGCACCATAGCTATCCCCTCATCAATTAGCCCTGTTAAAGTTGTTTCTTCATGCAGAGCTAAAAGCTTCAACTCCTGTTTGAGTTTTTTGCTTTTAGGATACCAAGGGATATTATTTACAGACCTACTCTTCGGTTTTTTTGTGTGATGAGTAACACCCGCATTAGCTACCGTCTCTGTGGTTTTTTCTATTTCTACACTATTAACGTTTGTACGTTCAAACGTTTGTACGTTCATTTCAGCAGCTAAATCCTGCAAGGCACTAGATCGTTTTTTAGACATGTTTGGCTACCCCTTCTTTTAAACCTGCTAATAATGGCGATACGGACAATTTCTTTTCTAGCCACTTATATAACGCCATAACTTCTTTAGCGGCTTTGCCGTTTGGCTCATATTCAAGAACGGATAACCCACATATAGCCGCATCTCGGTACACTTTAAGGTAGGTCGTTTGATGTTCTGGGCTACTAAATCCAAGCCCTGACAATATGGCTCTGGTTTCTTTGGCTTCCTGCCCTCTTGACGTGGCTTTTGTGATGATAAAAGCGGCATTCTTTTCTAAACGTTTCACTACGGCGGCGGTAGTACGCTGCATAGCAATGTCGAAGCCACCAGAACCACACGCCATAATGCAAAAATCCGCGCACGATATAGCATCATTTACTAAGGGCATATCTGCGCCTTGCGTATCAATGAAGACCCTATCAACACCTTTTTCTTTGGCAAGCTCCAAAATACGAAAAAATGTTTTTTGGTCTGTTGATTCCATCACAAGGGGATTGCTTTGGTCTTCTCTTTTTTGAAACCATTCAAAAGCTGTTTTTTGGCTATCCGCATCTATCACTAACGTGATTTTTCCAGCACGCGCACTTGCAACCGCTAAGTTAGTGGCAAGCGTTGTTTTTCCAGCCCCGCCCTTTTGGGTGGCAATCGTTATAATATCCATTTATACCCCTTGCATTATTAACGTTAAAACGTACAAAAATATTAAGTTAAATAATTATAGATGTACATATATTAATATACATGTACGTACATTTTGAGTAAAAAAGAGCAGGGGATTGACATTGCCAACCATGATTATTAATGTCAATCATTGACATTCTTTGACATCTATTGTATGGTTAATCCTATATAATAGAGGCGAAGACTATGCACGTATCACTGACACCTGAACTTGAAACCATCGTTAAAAGTCATGTTGAAAGCGGGTTATATAACTCATCAAGCGAAGTAGTGCGCGAAGCCCTGCGGCTGTGGTACGAGCAAAAGCAATATAAAAAGAAAATGGAAGCGTTACGCACCACACTTGAGCTATCCGAAAAAAGCCCATTAGTGGAAAACTTTTCTATGGATGCGCTGATAGACGAACTCGACCAAGAAGCCCAGTAGCTCCATGCGTAAAAAATATGTGCTACGCGAGAACGCAAAAGAAGCGATCAAAGACATTGGACGCTACACCCTTAAAAATCACGGGAAAGCTCAACGTAATAAGTATCTTCAAGGCATGAGTGACCGCTTTGAAGCGTTAGCTGACATGCCGCTTAAAGGACGCGCACGCCCTGAAGTAAAAGCAGGTTATTACAGTTACGACTATGAAAAGCACACCATTTTTTATCTTATCCATGATGCCCATATAGAAATCATCGGCGTTGTTCATGAGTCCAGCATTCCGCAACGGTATTTGTAAGGCAATGATAAAGCATTACCTAGCCGCGCTAGCTTTAATATTAACCAACCGATAAAACGTACTACGTGAAATTTGCATTTGCTTGCAAATGACATTAATTTCAAGCCCCCTATCTTCATAGAGTTTTTTCGCCATTTTTACACGCGGATCATTTGCAGTGATTGGTTTGCGTCCACCTGTTTTTCCCCTAGCACGTGCGGCTTGTAGCCCTGCGCGTGTGCGTTCCTGCGTTAAACGCAGCTCAAACTGGGCGAGAGAAGAAAAGATATTAAACACTAACTCACCGCTGGCTGTGGTGGTGTTAATCACACCATCACAAAGTGAACGGAAGCCTATACCTCGCTGGCGTAAATCTTCTACCAAACCGATCAGGTGCGACATAGAGCGCCCCAAGCGATCAAGCCGCCAAACAAGAAGTGTATCGTCTTTTTTTAATTGAGCAAGACAAGCATTGAGGCGTGGACGTTCAGCTTTAGCACCCGATATTTTTTCAGAGAAGATATGCGCCACATCACACCCCGCATGCTTGAGCGCATCAAGTTGCAAATGCAATTCTTGGTCATCAGTGCTTACGCGCGCATAGCCGTACAATGTCACGGGCTGTCCCTTAATCTTTAGCGGTTAAAATTTTTGTTCCGCAAATATAGTTGTCGCATCTATGAAGTCAATCAATGAGTTTATGAACCGCTGTTTTATGAGACAACGATTTGATACAGATTAATGGCGGTTTTGTGGGGCAAAAAGGGTAGGGCAGATGTGTCCCGTTAAACGGTCGTTTGATGGAACAACAAAATAATTCAGCTTGGCTTGTGTGTCGTATTTGTTTGAATAGTTTGTCGTGCTGATCTAAACTCTTACCCCACATTGAGCGCCCCTTAAATTGCCATCTTTTATTTTAAATATGTAACGTTAGTGGTATCTTCACGGTTTTATCAGTCATCGCCGTAAAACCCCGCCCTAAACGACGGGGTTTTACGGCGATGACTGATAAAACTCAATGGAAAGAAGGTGATTGTGTACCGGTGTATCCTTATTTTAATCTGAGGAATTCGCTGGCAAATCTCCCAAACCTTGATCATAAACCCGAAAAGATGCATTGATGTTATTCAAAAGTTTTTGACGTTCGCTGATATCGCTTTCAAGTAAAGTACTATCGATATCTACCAACCAACGATCATACTCCACGCCTATTACAATATAAGCCTCACGCAGCGTCGCATTGAGCTCAAGCGGCACATTAAATGTTAAAGTTTGCGTAATGGGCTCATTTAATCCCGCATCATCAATATCGACGCTTTGACGTCGCACGCAACGATTATCACTATCTCGCTCGGCACAATAGTCACTTCGTATCGCAAAAATTTTTCCGCTCATTTCGGGTATTTCGGCAGAAACGATAGGATCATCATTAGAGGCAGCAGCAAAGAGGGGTTTGCCATACGCGTCTGCCGATAAACGTACTATAGCTACTTGCAAGCCACAGTAACGACCCGGCGCAATTGCCCTATCGCCTAACGGTAAAACAAATCTATCTTGGGTGATTAAATCAATCACATTTGGCTTATCCAACGCACGCCCTCCAACAGGCTCACTACCATGCCCAGCATGCGCATGCGCACTGGGAAATATGAAGTTTACTAACCTCTGCCGCACTTGCGTGACACTTGTCGTACAGGGCTGTAACTCAATATTATTAATCACGAAATAAGTTCGATAAAGTGAAAGTTGTACGCCGTTTTTATCACGAAGCGTATGATGCTCTAACTGATCTTGCGCATAGGCCCCCACAGCAGGCGCTAACTGACCAACAACTTCCTCAGCCTGATAATGCGTTTGCGCTAAATGCACTAGCAAGCCCGGCTCGCTAATATTTTCCTCGGTACCTGGACAACCACTTAAGGCTAAAACAAGACAAGCGATGAGACTTGTGCGTAATACTAATTTAAAAGTCATAAGTTACCCCTGCGCGCAGTGTGGCATCTTCTTCTTGATTGCCATGCGCGTTTTCTAAAATAGGTTGTTGATAGCTGATATTAACCAACCAATCGGTTAGTGGTGTCCACGCAATTCCTGGTGTTGCCATGATAAGTACGCCGCCAGAATCATCATCAATCACTTCGTTATAACGATCTTGATTTTTCCACCTTGCATCCAGATTAAACTGCAGCGCCCATTTATTATTGTGTGATGCACGTTGAGCTCGTGGCGCATATTGAGAATGCAAAGTTAATAACACCGCATCACCTGGTTGATAACCTTGATAACCGTCAGAGGTTGCATGCTGCACAATAGCGCTGCCATAAAAAAACCAGGGAAGATGATATTCACCTAACCAAACACCCAAGCTTGGAATGAGTGCGCCTGCACCAGGTTGAGCATCAAAATCAATCGCTTCACTGTCCCATTTTTGTTCAGACGAGGTAGGAAGACGCAAACCAAAATGCAAGCCCCATAAGCGTGGGGTTGAGATTGAAGTCGCTTTACCAATAAACCAACGTGCCGCTAAATCAGTATCGCCTATACCGCTTCCTTCTTCATGAGATAAATCAAAACGATCTACGCTTTTATTGATCATCGGGATGCTTGCGCTAAACATCCACTCGACATTAGGCGCATAACTGATTGTATAAGTAGCACGGGTTTCCTCAATAAGGTGCTCTTCAATATTTGCTTCACCCACCGTTTCGCCTCGTGATAAATAATCAACGGCAATACGTGTGCGCCCAGCAAAAGGTTTTTCAACACCCATAGTGGTCAGCGTAGGGTCGCCACACAAACAAGTGGCGCAAGCAAATACGGCTGAGCCGTGAATAGATAACAATAAAAACGCCGTAATTCGATAACGCATAAAAGCCCCCACATTAAGAAAGCAGCCATTATCATTGTTCTTTTATTAAAGGTAAATGCGACAATTTGCCGCATTCCAAATATTATTTCACTGCTATAAGATGCTGCTTGCATTTAATACTATAGCTGATACCTTTAGGACTTACGCAAAAAGTGATATTTTTTTGAGTGTGGGATGAAAAAATATTTAAATTTCATATGGTTATGATCTATCTGAATGGGCTTTAATTTTAGTAAAATAGAGTCCATGAAACCTACACGCCTTGATTACTGCCAATACCTT
>CAMAPQ010000108.1 GCA_945860125.1 Klebsiella pneumoniae | reverse complement strand
CAATGGGTACGCTGCATACCAACGAATGCATACCAAGATTATATCGATAGGAAATCTCATTCTTTTTATATCACCCATATCGTACCTCTTGTGTTTAAGGTAGACAGTTTAACCTATACCTCTGCTGCTGCCATTAATGCGACAGAACCCGTTGCATAAACATCTAAGCTCTCTAAAGACGCATCTATGATTGTTAAACGTGGCTCAGATTTTCTATTTAAACCCAAGGAAAAAGAACGTTCAACTGATAAAAAAAGTATCACAGAAGGAACTAAAGTAGCAGCAAACATCACAGGCAAGATTAACCAAAATAATAAAATAGGTTGGGTTGTTTCAGGCAATACGATTGACAAAAGAAGGAACGCTGCCTTAAGCGCTAAGCCATGAATTAAGTAATAGGAATAACTCATATTACCCAACCAACGTAAATATTTTAAAGAAAAAAACTGAGCCAACCAAGCTGACGGATGACAAAAGCAAACAAAACATAAAATGGGTAATGAAACAAAAAGAGCCGCTACTTTCAACGCAGATCCGCTGGGTGTTGCAGCAGGAATAATCATGACAAACAAACTTAAAACAAGAAAAAACAAACCGGTTGCGCTAGAAATAACAGGCGGATTAGGCTTGGTATATTTAATAACTTCGTAAAGCAATATGCCGGATATAAACATAATGAGCCGAATAGGGCCACCGTATATAGAGCAAAACACGATCGCACCGAAAGTTAAAGATAGAAAAAAGCAAACACGCCAAATTGCACTACGCGCACGCAATTTAAACACCACAAAAAGAATCGGTAATAAAAGATAATAAAACATCTCATAACTTAAAGACCAAGCAACGGTAATCATTGGCTCAATAGGAAATATGCCTGGGGCAAGTAAAAAATTTAAACCCACATAAATAATAGCGTCGTATAAGCCAAAAGGAATTTTACGCTCAAAGGGAAAAACAAAAGACAAAATCAAATACAAAATAAATACGACAATAAAAACAGGATAAATACGCTCAATACGCCTTGAAATAAAATCTCTAAATTTTTTAGGACGGCCGATCAATGACTGATAAATTAAATAACCGCTTAATACAAAAAATAAATCAACGCCAATATTTCCCATCGTGCGGAGTGCTTCAGAGAATAATCCCAAATTAGGTGCATGAATAATCCATGGTTTCACTAAAGAAACGTAATGCACTAAAAAAATAAGAAAAACAGCAAAACCCCGCAAGCCTTCCATAGAACGAATATTAGACGCTCCACTATTGCGTGATAACTCAAACTTTTGGTCAAAATATTTCAAAAAAACCTCAATAGAAAACGTTAGGATTCTTTGGCAAGACAATCACATTGTATTTTAACAATAGGAGGGGAAATACAATATGGCGGCGATAATACTAAACATAACTCATTTAGGCCATTAATTAGTCAAATCTCACAACTGACACAAGCAGATTAACTTCTAACCTTTTTATAATTTCCAATCTTTTTATAACTTCGAACCCAACCTAAAAATACCCTCAGGCAACTTTAAATCTTCGCTTGTAATTAGTTTAGTGCGGCCAGAGTAACTCACCAGCCCATTCTGAAGAAGATATTCAGTACGCAAATTAGCAAGCCCTGCAAGCTCATTTAAAGCTTGAAAAACATGTGTCTGACAGTTACTTGGGGCTTTGCCGATTCTTCCCCTAAATCGGTGAAAAGTAAAACCATCAACATATCTAGAACGCATATTAGCTTGGCCCAAAGCACTATCACGATCTTTCATTGATAAAGTAGCACGCTCAAATAAAACAGCAGGAAACGGCAAAAGGCTGGTTATCACAGAAGGTGCTTTACTTTTCCATGCTGCTTTATCTCTTGTTGCCACACCTGAAGAAGGATGAGAAATTGAAAGATCATTAGCAGCTGTTTCTTGCGCTGTAAAAATATGCTTAATCTCCCGACCAAAACCTTTAGAAACCAATGTAGAAACATGAGCCGGCTTCCCTTCTGTAAGGAAGGAACGCATTTTTTTCCATAAGGTGCCGCGACTCAAAGGGCGAGAGGCAAGATAAACTTTGAAAGGATCTGCTTGATAATTTCGCCATGCCTGTTGAATGCTGCTTGCCGCTTTTTGTTCTTGATGCGTCGGCGAAGAGAATCTTTGGGTTACATCGGCTTTTAGGGCATCGGTTCTTAGGGCATCGGTGCTGTGAATAAACTCACCACCCTCTTCGTGCAGCTGTTGGCGTGTGGGCAATACTTGAATAAGCGACCAAATGAGATTATCTGCTTTAACAACATCATCATAAGCGGCACGATAAACTTGTACTTTTTTATGCTCAAAACGATCATAACCTTCCTCAGTTGAGAACTCAGGATCAGCTATCTGCGCTTTAATTTGAACAATATTTTCTTGATGTATGGATAAACGAGCAAGCAAAACTGTTAACTGTATTTTGTTATCTTCAGGAATAGGAGGCATAGGTTGCTGCCTTGCCAGTAAAGTTTTAATCATGCCCACATAGTTTTTAATAAATCGTTCGCTACTGTTTATATCAAATGCTTTGAGCTTAGAAAAAAATATTTCATTTCCAGGCGTAAGCAATAAGCCTTTTATTTTCAGCTCGCCTACTTCTTTATTGCCTGCTTTTGCATAATTCATCAATGCGCTATAGGTCATTGGTACAAGATGATAATTAACATGCTTCTGCGTCTGCTGAATATCAATCTGTAAAAGACTCACCAAATCATTGAGCGACTCTAATTTATGTTCCATCTCAACTGTATCAAAATCACCGGTGCAAAGCTGAGTATCAAACGCTTGTTTAAGCGCGCTTAATTGCTGATTGATTTGAGCATGGTTTTGCGCTAAGGCTTTTGCTTCATTTGCGTCATCACTCACCAGTTCAAATTGACAACTGTGTTGAAAATAATCTTTTAATTCAGGGCTGCGTAAATTCTGACAAATATTTTCAGTTAACGATAAAGTTTGCTCAAGTAATTGACTGTTTCCAGCAATCGCTGCATTAATAATGCTCCACTTTTCTTCAAGCATATCTCTTGTTTTTTGATCTACTTGTTGTTGAATATGATCAGCACTCGTCTGAGAAATAAGAGGCTCAATATTCTGCGCAATAAACTGCCCCCAAGCTTTCTTTTCTTCCTTTATTTTTAATCTATTTTGCGCGACATGATTAAAATATTGCTCGCCTGCTTTAAGAAAAAGAGGCGTTCTCACCTGATGATAAAGCGGCTTAAGTAATCGCAAAGAACTGTTCTGCTCCCTTTCTGAGGAAGAAATAAGCGGTAATGCTAAAGGGGTATTTGGTGAAAAAGAAACTAGTGGATTCATGACTTTTAACGCCTTGTCTTTTTTAATATTGATCCGATGGCTTTCTAGCCTAGAAATGCTTAGAATTATGATCCAACGATATGAATGGAGAGCGATTTTATTCATATAATCCACTTAAAACAAGAATTTGCTACTTATAAGTGAGATAACTTTCCCCAGCTGAGAGCGTTTATGAATTTAAATCTCCCCCCCGTACACACTGCTGAAAATCAACCGCCCATCGCGAGGGATAACCACCCCTTACAACCCAATCAAATCTTTATTCCCTCCAGCGGAACGATAGCGCAGCAAAAGATAGATACCTCATTATCTATGCGCTCGCCACCGAATACGCCGCCTAATACACTGCCAAAAATTGCGTTTATCTCAACAGATAAATTTTCAATCAACACAATCATTGCAGCCAAAGAAAAAGAATATGCAGCACAAGCCATACAAGCACCGTCTGTATTTTCTGAAACGCACCCCCTTTCTGCCCTATTCTGGGAAGCGACTAGCACTGAAAATAGTTACACTAAAATTAATAAGCTCTTAGATGAAACAATAAATATTTTTCAAAACTTATCTGAAAAAAATAAAAATAAATTTTCATCGCAAAGTCTCTTTAGAAAATACCTGTTAAAAAAATCATCAGACATACAAAAACTACTTCCGTTCATTAAAGAGTTTTGTCACTTTCTAATTATTTTAGATACACAGAAAAACAGTGCTTTAACGAATACTGCTTTTGGTATTTTTCCACCACAACATGAGCATGATTTTCAGTGTATAGAAGGTACGCGTGTTCGTTTAATGGAAGCCTTTAACTTTATTAATCGTGAAATACCCCAAGGCATGGGTTTACTCAGTGACATTAATGCTTCGCTAGCAAAAGAGCTTGATCAGCATATATCGCAGACGATTACTAAAAATCATTTTGGCGAAATGATCGCACCTGCCTATCAGATACATACGCCGACATTTTTGCACTACATTGTGGGCGTCAATCAAACGCTTATTTCTGGAAAAGATCGTTTTTTTCTCTCGCCGATGGCTCAAATTCCTGCACCTAGCATTTATAATCTACTAACAGGAATCGAAGATTCTATTGATCAACAGACAATCCAAACAAAAGAAAAACTCACTGCCAGTGTCACTCAATTTAGTGAGCTATTAGATGACAATAACTTTGAACCGGATTTTTTTAACGATCTTAAACGCCATCCGCTTATTGAATTTATTAAAGTCTATCAACCTAGTTTTGATCTTTCAGACAAAAAATATATAACATTAGATGACGAAATTTATTTACCGCATTGGAATAAAAATAAAATCATTAGCGACATTGCACAAACTATTAAAATAAATATTTTTACTACATCATCAAATGAAACACCCAAAAGCTACGCAGATTATTTTACCCTTTCACCGAATATAATTAGCGCTCAACTACTCGGATCTGACATAAATAAAAACGTAGAAGCACTTTCTTTTCTATACTCAATTGGGGAAAATTTATTAGGCGCAAGTCCTATTTTATTTATAAAAATACTCATTGAATTAGAAAGAGTCGACACCCATCATCCTCTTCCAGAGAAAACCATACTTATAAAAAACACCCAAAGCAAACTTGAAAAAATGCAACAGCTTTTTTTATCAATGGGCGAAAAAAATAACGAACATAAAGCAAAAAGAGTGCAGGATCGCTGGCAATATTTAATGAGCTTACCAGAAGACAATAACAAAAAATTTAATTTCAAACATAGCATTAATCTTTTTCTAAATCCAAGCGCTGACTATTTACAGAAAAAAATATTTGAAGAATTCATAAGTGGATTAGCGCCTTTTGCAGATTTTTGCAGATTTATACCTACCTCATTTTTAAATACAGAACCAAATATCGAGAAAATAAATGCTTCTTTTTAGGGCCTGTTGAACTTTCAAAATTATTCTCATCACATCGGTAACCATATAAAAGCGCAAGCTAGAGCCATGGTTCCGATAAAATTTCTTTTCAGCTTATCGTAACGAGTAGCTACCGCTCTGAAGTGTTTTAATCTTGCAAAAGCA
>CAMAPQ010000107.1 GCA_945860125.1 Klebsiella pneumoniae | reverse complement strand
TTAATTCGATCGGCCACGCGCTTATCTCGCTCCTTTTTATGGTGTAACTCTAGGTCTCTCTTTTCAGGCTCTAACAAATTGATTTCCATAGAGAGTTTATAAATGACTTTTTTAAATCATTCAAGCGTTTTGATTGGCGATGGGTATATTAACCTCTTTCATTTTCCTTTTTCTCTCGCTCAATTTGTTTGAGAATGATTTTTCGTATTTTTTTTTCCTGTATAACCGGTAACGTGACACATACCACCATTAAAAGCCATACAATGAAATAAGAAGACCAAACATGGGCGCCATGCTTACCCATTTGAAATAATTCGATCCATGACTGATCCATATTTTCTATCCTTTATCTTTGCAAAGGTTTAATTCCAATTCGTATTCTCGCCTCTCAATACTTTTTGGAATTATTTCTCTTTAATTAACCGTTATCTACCCAAAGTAATTGAAATCACAGTGAGGCGGCAAACAAGTGAACCCCATGAGCATAGAAAACTATGTGATTGGGGTGAATGAGAGCTGCCAACAATGCCGTGGTTTCAAGTACGAAGGGTATATTTTTGGTTGAGGATATAATCCTTTACCCAACTTGCTTTAGACTCACGAAATAAAATTTCTTTTCGTAAAAAAAGCGTTACACATAAAGCAAAAAAACAATAAAAACCTAATAAAGAAACCAATAATGGCAGCCACATTTCAGGAGGCATATCCGGCTTTTTAGTGAGCGCAAAGGTTGCCGGCTGATGGAGCGTATTCCACCACACCACTGAATATTTAATAATAGGTAAATTAACAATACCGATAACCGCTAATAATGCGCAAGAGCGATCAGCCCGTTCACGCACTGGAATAACAGAATGCAATAGCATCAGGCCAAAATAAAGAAAAAGTAGAATAAGCATAGAGGTAAGCCGTGCATCCCAACTCCACCACGTACCCCAAGTTGGTTTACCCCAAATAGCCCCTGTAACTAAAGCCAAAAATGTAAAAATCGTACCACAAAAAATAATTGATTTTGCCGCCATAAAAGCCATCTTCATGCGCCAAACTAAACCAATTACACCCAAAACTGCAATGCTAAAATAAGCGGACATAGCAAGACTTGCAGAAGGAACGTGCACATAAATAATTTTAAAACTATGACCTTGCTGATAATCTTCTGGCGCAAAAAATAAACCCCAAGTAAAGGCGGTTCCCAGTAATAAAAAAGAGACTAAACCTAGCCATCTAATTAAAAAAGGCGTGCAATCAAAAAAAAACTTAGGTGAACCTAACTTGTGAAACCAGCGCATGAACCATGTAGCGAAACTCATCTCTTCCCTCGTCATACAAAAATACAGCCGAAAATGGAAATAAAATTACTCGATGCTTAAACTTATAGCGTAGGCTATCGCAAACGGCGCTAGCGTAATGGTAAAAATAAAAAAGCCTGCGAGTAACATTAAAAGCGCTAAAGGATTTTGTCCGGCTAACACTTCATAAACTGATTGAGAACCGAGTATCATCACTGGCACATAAAAAGGCAAGGCAAGCACGCTAATTAATAACCCGCCACGCTGTAAGCCTAAAAGCAAAGCAGCAATAACTGCATTGAAAAAATGCAAGATTAACGTACCTAACATTAAACTGAGCATAAATACAGGAATACACTCAGAAGGTAATCCTAAAAAAAGGGCTGCAAATGGCACCGCTAAAACCAGCGGAAAACAAGTCAGAATCCATTGCATCATAACCTTAAAAAATAATAGCAACGGTAATGAATAAGGTGACAATGCCCACTGCTCTAGCGTACCTTCATGATGATCCTGCCGAAATAATTGATCCGAAGAAAGCAAGATAGCGAGTAACCCTGCCACCCACACACTCACAACCGCTATTTTTTCAAGACTGCTTTTTTCAGCATGCATACCAAAAGGAATTAAACAGATAACCATGATAAAGAAAAAAAGAGGATTAAGCGTTGCGCCTAAATCTCGCAAACTTGCAATACTTTCACGATGAAAAATCGCGTAAAGTGCATGAGAAAGCCCCATACTATTTCCCTATTTTAATATGCAACTGGAATAAGCTCTAGTTTTTTGGCTGTTATACTATCTAAAGACTGATGAGAAGAAAAGATGACACAACCACCCGCTTTTATGTGACGATTTAGGGCGTTTTCAATTAACTGCACACCTTTTTTATCCAAATTGGTAAAAGGTTCATCTAAAATCCAAAGAGGCACTTGCGCTAAAAATAAACGCGCTAATGAAACACGACGTTTTTGTCCTGCTGATAATTCTTGACAAGGTGTAGCCTCAAAATATTGCAAACCTACATCATGAAGCACTGCTTTAATTTGTGGATAAAAATCAGCCGCCTCTTGCTGCTGATTAACACAATGGCCTGAAATAGCCTGCCACCAGATTAAATTTTCAATAGGTGTAGCGCTTAGCTTAAGCGCAAGATCATGACCTAAAAAAATTTTTTCAGGGTGAAATAAATGCCAGCCATGGGAAAGTGGCTTGCCTCGCCAAAAAAAATCACCTTCAAATTGACGAAACAAACCAGCTAAGGTTCGTAGCAGCGTGGTTTTACCTGCCCCATTCTGCCCAAAAACTTGCAATACTTCACCCACCTCCAGCATAAAACTCACAGATTTAAATAAAGCCTGATCATCACGCAAACACACAATATTTTGCGCATGGAGCAAACAATTTTGACCTTGAATTTTATCAAAACTCACGAAAATGAACGTCCATAATTATCACTAAAACGAACAATATCATCTTCACCTAAATAACTACCTGTTTGCACTTCAATAATTTCAAGCTGAATCACGCCCGTATTTTTTAAACGGTGTTTTTTACCTAAGGGAATATAAGTAGATTGATCTTCTGTTAATAAAAAAACATCTTCTCCACATGTAATCTCTGCGGTGCCTCTAACGACAACCCAATGTTCCGATCGGTGATGATGCATTTGTAATGATAATGATTGCTGAGGATTCACGCCGATACGCTTTACTTGAAAACGATCGCTCTTACAAATCGATTCATACCAACCCCAAGGACGATAGACGCGCGTATGATGCAAGCCTTCATGACGGCCTCTTTTTTCTAACTCAAGCACAACGCTTTTTACTTGTTGCGCTTGATCTTTATGCGCAATCAATACCGCATCTGATGTTTCAACAACAATCAGATTATCAAGCCCTAACGCGGCAACAAGGCGCGATTCAGAACGAATAAAACAGTTCTTATTCTCAAGAGAAATAACATCTCCTCTTAAGACATTACCTTTTTCATCTTTCTTTAAAGCAGAAGAAACTGAATGCCAAGCGCCCACATCATTCCAATAAAGTGCTAAAGGCACAATAACCGATTCTTTTGTTTTTTCCATAACCGCATAATCAATTGATTCAGCGCGCACTTCACTAAATAATCTTTCATCAATACGAATAAAATCATGCTCTATTTTGATTGAATCAAAAGCTAGCTGCATCCCCTTAAAAATATCAGGTGCACTTAAAGCCAAGACACTTAAAAAAATGTCAGGTGTAACCATAAACATCCCGCTGTTCCAAAAATACTCTTTGCTTTCAACATAAGCGGTTGCTTTTTGGGCATCAGGTTTTTCAACAAAGCGCAAGACATGAAAAGCATTATGCGCACCATGATTATCAAATAAGGCGCCAGATTGAATATAACCATACCCTGTTTCCGCACGCTCAGGCACCATGCCAAAAGTTGCAATTTTTCCTGATTGTGCGGCAGATAATGCTAAAGATACCGCTGCTGCAAACCCCTCATCTACATTCATAATGTGATCAGAAGGCAGAATAAATAAAGGGGCAGTTATTCCCTTTTTTTGTAACCATAAGCTTGCAAAGGCAATAGCAGGGGCGGTATTTTTTGCAACAGGTTCAAGCAAAACAGCTTCGGCTTCAATATTAATAAGCCGTAACTGCTCAGCAACCATAAAACGATGATCTTCATTACAAATAATCAATGGTTTCAATGCCATGGGTAGTTTACTTGCCCTTAGTACGGTTTCCTGAAATAAGCTTCTTTCTTCACTTACTAAGTTTAAAAACTGTTTGGGGTACCCTTTTCTTGATAAAGGCCAGAGTCTTGTACCATTGCCGCCTGCCAGAATAACAGGCACAAAAGGCGTGGGAGCCCGCCCGATAAGATTATGAAGCGTTTGATTCATTAATACACCTTGCTATATAAAACCAAAAATTAATATAAAAGAACTATTCACTTTAATAACAAAAGGCTTACAATGGCCTTGAGTTCATCAACTAAAACAATACAAACTAGAACCAAAATAGTTAAAAACTCGAAAAATAAAAAATAAAAACGAAAATAGTGATACTTAGCAAATGAACAAGCAACTGATCAGTAAAAATATAGAAAAGTCTAACTAAGGCTTAAAGCCTCTAGATCCGCCGCCTTGTTTTATGTGTGCAAAAGTATAGTTTAAGGATTTAAAATGCTAAATAAAAAACGATTTTTTAACCCCATCAAACAACTACCCACGTTAGTTAGCACAATTCAATCAAGTTTTTCACGTGATATAACTAGCAACAAGCTCAGTATTTTCGGTGAATATCATCAAAAAAACTATCGTGGCTTTTTTGATTTTACCCGCTCAATTCAAGAGAGCTTAATGAACCGCCAAGCCAAAAGCATGAGTCTTGGCACCCTTACTTGTTATCCAAACGAAACGCATACGCTAAATAGCGAATCACAAACACGTTTTCAGCCTATTCGCCCTAACTCAATTGAAATTAATAAAGAAAGCTGGTTTTTTATTAATAACGCAGGCCTTTCTCCTGCCATGGCAATGATTAACTGCCAAACACTTGCCAAAACTTTCTATCGCCCGATTCAGCTTATTCATCTTCAATCAGAGGGCATGTTTGGTAGTCTAACGGGGTCAGGTTTTGAATCGAAGAAATCAGTTTTGGAAGTGGCTGATAAATTAACCGATCATTTAGCACAAACGCTAGAGGTGAAAAATAAAATAGTTGTAATTTGCCATGGCGCCGGCACTGCTGTTGCTAAAAAACTAATTGAAAATTTAGCTCAGCATTCAAGAGCTCGTCATTTATTGAATAAACTTGAGTTTTATAGCATAGGTTCGATACTAAAAACTGACTTAACCTCAAGCTTAAATCCCGAAATAACAGTACTTCCTTATGTAGAACACTTTGTTAATCAAAAAGATTTATTTGCAATGCAAGGAATTCTTGCCCATCAACAAGCTTTTTCTTCTCCTGTTTATACTCTTAATAAAAGAGGGCATTTATTAAATAATAACTATCTAGCAGATATTCTTTGTGGAAAATATTGCCAAGAACGTTCGCGCCTGTTCCAATATATTTCAAATAAAGCCTAGGGCCTGTTGAACTTTCAAGATAAGTAATTGATTTAAAAAGACAAGCTCGTATCATTGGTTTCGCCAAAAACCACAAAGACACGAGCCTGCCATGCCCCGAACAATACTCACGGATGAATTTTGGTCGAAGTTATTGCCAATTCTCAACGAACAGAATATTTATGACAAGACAAATTTACGCCCGACATTCCGCATAGTGGCAAAATTTTTTGTGAGCATTATTGTTTTGTTTATTTTTTGATCTATTTTTCATGATTCAGAACTCATTTTGATGCATTTATCAGCTCCGCTTTAAATGACAGAGTGTCATAGAGAATCTCAGCGATCATA
>CAMAPQ010000106.1 GCA_945860125.1 Klebsiella pneumoniae | reverse complement strand
ATGATCGCTGAGATTCTCTATGACACTCTGTCATTTAAAGCGGAGCTGATAAATCCATCAAAATAAGTTCTGAATCATGAAAAATAGATCAAAAAATAAACAAAACAATAATGCTCACAAAAAATTTTGCCACTATGCGGAATGTCGGTATTACCTTGTCAAACTGAAAAAAAATAAATGATATTACACAGACTAGGCGGAAGCTCACAAACTAAAACTGGAAATTCTGGCAGTTTAAAGGGTGCGATCTTTTATGAATAGTTTTTTACTTTTTATTTTAGGTGTTTTAGGCGTCTTAGAATTAAGAAAAATTGAAAATGAAATGATCAGTTTTGGCGTGAGTCGTTACACTAAATTAACAACAAAGTTTATTCAGTGTAACGCCAAGATTTATAAAAATCTCTCTAAGTAGAGAGACCAGAAGGCTGCTTAACGATTCTAAGATAGGGTTTCTTTTCATCCCATCCTGCGGTAAATAACTTTTTAGCCTCTTCATTGGAAAGGCTGGGAACAATAATGCAATCTTCACCATTTTTCCAATTAACAGGTGTCGCTACTTTATGCTTATCCGTTAGCTGCAAACTATCAATCACTCTTAAAATCTCAGCAAAATCACGTCCCGTACTTGCAGGATAAGTAATGGTTAAACGCAATTTATTATTTGCATCAATAATAAAAACAGAACGCACTGTTAAAGTATCATTGGCATTAGGATGGATCATGCCATAAAGCGTACTAACAAGACGATCTGCATCAGCAAGGAGTGGGAAATTCAAGGCAGACCCTTGCGTTTCTTCGATATCAGAAGCCCACTTAACATGGCTATCGAGCGGATCAACACTCAAGCCCAAAACCTTAACATGCCTTTTATCAAACTCACTTTTTAAACGAGAAACTTCACCAAGTTCGGTTGTACAAACAGGTGTAAAGTCTTTTGGGTGCGAAAATAAAACAGCCCAACTATCCCCTTTCCATGAATAAAAACTAATTTTTCCTTCCGTAGATTCCTGAACAAAATCAGGCGCAATATCACCTAAGCGTAACATCATACCAAACCTCCTTACTTTTTAATCTACCCTTCGTACTTGAAAACACGGCATTGTTGGCTGCCTCAAACATTTCTATCCTACCATGCAGGATAGTATGCTTATTCATCGTGAGTAACAATATACGTTACCTTGCTGCACCCTTTAATTCTTCGATAATCGTTCTTTCTATAGGAAGTTGCACGTAACCTGCCTCTTCACTCCAAAAATAATAATAACCAATTACTTGGCCTTTATCATCTTTACCACTTGTTATTTTGCCATCTTTTACTGTCCAACTTTTTACCACTGCGCCTGAGTCAATATAAGAAACACGATAATTACCACCCAGCACATTATCAGTTTGACGGGATAGTTTATTACGTGTTTCTTCTGTACAACTTGTTAACAGCATTAAAAATGCGAAAGAAAAAGGAATAATTTTTTTGCTCATAGATAAAGTCCTCTTAGTAATTTCGCACACTCAAACTTTTCTGCATGAATCCTTGAAGATCACCCATTAAGCGTTGCGCTAATGTTTTTTTACGCTCAATTTTCACAAGGAAAATATCCGTAGATTCACTTAATAAAGTAAGATATTCATCGCTCGTTAAAATTTCATCGACCAAACGCAGCTCTAATGCTCTACTACCAAACCAATGCTCACCCGTTGCAATTTTTTCAATATCAACAATTTTACGGTGCTCATGAACATAGTCTTTAAATAGAATATGCACATCTTCTAATTCTTCTTTGAATTTTTGCCTTGCTTCATCAGTATTTTCACCTAACTGAGTTAAGGTGCGCTTAAACTGACCCGCTGTGTGCAATTCAACATCAACATCATATTTTTTTAATACGCGATTAAAATTTAACAGCTGCGCAACAACACCTACTGAACCTAACACAGCAAAAGGGGCTGCTATAATTTTATCAGCAACACAGGCCATTAAATAACCGCCACTTGCAGCTACTTTATCAACAGATACTGTTAACTTAATATTTCTTTTTTTGAACCGATGTAATTGAGAAGCGGCTAAACCATAACCATGCACCACACCGCCCGGACTTTCGAGCCTTAATAATACTTCATCATAGGGCCTTGCCACACACAGTACAGCCGTTACTTCTTCAGAAAGAAGATCAACATCCTCAGCATAAACATCGCCCTTAAAATCGAGCACATATAAACGCTTTTTAACTTCTTCTTGGCCGCCATCACTTTTCTTCTTTTTCTCTTTTTCTTTCTTTTCCTCTTCTTTTTTTTGCTCTTTCAAATAGTGTTTAAAATCACTTTCATCAAGAACCTCTTCCATAATGCTATCTTTCAAATCAAAATAGCGATCATTTAATTTCTCTACACTAATTTCTTCTTTATGAGCACGTCTTGTTCTAATAGATAGCGCCATCAAGCCGCCAATCACAATCACAATTAAGGACCCAACTGTTAAACTTTTTAAAAAAAACAGGCCAAAATCGTACAAAAAATCGAGCATGATAATAAAGTCTCAGTCAAATTAATTTAAAGCAGGCTTAGGAACAGCCTTTGCGGCATGATGATTACTAGGCCATACGATCAAACGTTCATTTCGTTTAATAATCGTAAACTGCGCCAGATCAATAAAAGGCGTTGCGGGGGAAGTATACGTGTGCACTTGAATGAACGGCAAATGATTTTTTAGCACATTAAAAAACTCAAAAATATCAAAAAAAAGTGAGGGTTCAGCCATATTAAAACTCAGCGAACCACTTGTTAATTTTCCAGGAGAAAAATAACCTGTCGCTGCATTTTGTGAACTACCAAATGATAAAATACGAATATCAACCATCCAATCAGTATTCGTCAAAGAAAAAGAATTTACTTTTCTATCAAGCGATGTCCACTGAAAATCAATATTAGTATCATTTTTATTTTTTAGTGCCACATAACCAACAGGCCCATCTTTATCAAAAGCATCAAGACGAGATAACTCAAAAGTAAACAGCAATAAAAAAACAGCGCAACCTAAAGAAGATAACACTATCGTGCCACGTAACCATGCACGAAACCAGTTACCTTTCAATGTCATTCCTGCGCCTAACAAAAGAAACAATAAAAATAAAATAGCAGTGACAGCATAAACTATTTCACTCATATTAATGATATTTTCCTATACTAAAGCTAAAGAGCGAGCAGTGTCGTTATGGGGCTATAGTTTAGAGCACAACTTTAACAACTCTGCGGCACTTAATTCTGCAAGCTCTAAACTATTTACATCATAGCTTCGGTGGCATTCCATTCTTTCAAAAAAATAATCCATACTCACGGTTACATCAGCAAAAATATCTAGCGCCTCACGCTTAATATCTAAGCCATTCTCTAAAAAATAAGTTGAAAACTGAAGTGTATTTTGTAAAATCAAATAGACACGCTCTAGCTCTAAAAAGCGACAGGTGCGTAATAGTAAATCAAAGTGACTGGGTACTGCTCGAAGATGCTCAACTTCACTACTAGACTGCAAAAAAAGCTCAAAGGCACGATGTACCATCGCAACTAATACACGGCACTCCTTTGCCACTAAACTCTGTGCTTCTTCTAAAATTGCCACTGAACGTTTTAGTTTAAAGTCAGATAATTTAGGCATCTGATAAGGTTGATGCCTTAAGAATCCATTTTTAAATTGAGATAAAGCATCCTCAATAACAACAAATAAATCTGCCAAAATATGTAAACTTTCTGATGTTAAAATAAAAGGCGAATCCTTTGTATGATTGCGTGTAAAGTGAGTCACTTCTTTTTTAATTAAATCACTTAATTCATCCAACCCTAACATATTGAGCGTGAGCGCAAGCCGGTCAAGAAACAACATTACCTGATCACTACCTTCTTCTCGAGCAGCATCATTTCTAGAGACTAAATCAATTACTTCTTTTATTTTGGCCATCTCTTCATTAACAAGGCGCATCACTGTATTAATGACTTCCTCATTCGGTGCAATCATTTTCTCATATTCTGATCTCACATCAACATCTAAGTATTGAAACTGCAATGAAAAATGCGTCTTACAGTTAGCAACTTCCTCACAAAAAGGTTGAGCAAGCGCAATAAGAGTTAAACTTTCGCGTATTAGCTCATCTGGCGGCATTTTATTTAACAAATCAGCGCTTTTTTTTAAAATATCCTTAAAAAACCGATCATATTTACTAAAAATAAGTCTTCTTGAATCTGAAAAACGAAGCTCTCCACTAATAAAACATAACGTTACTAAATGGCCTAACCATACTAACGCAGCAGCAGGCGTTCCACCGCACAAGCCTGCCACACGCTCTAATGACTTAGATAACATCTTAAAATGATATAACTCGCCGCCACCACTTTTTAGTACGCCTAATAAGCCAACTTGAAACATAAAACGATAGCGACTAATACGGTTAATGTAGTCTGTATCAAATGCAATATCAGAAAATAATGTTGTAAAGTTAGCCATGTAATCTTCAGGCATCACAACAAAAAAAGATTCACTTAACAAGGGACGACTAGCGATACGGCGAACTTCATTAATAGCGGGAACGAGTAAAAACGGTAGTGTTTTTTGCGTTGAGTACACGTAACTCACATAGTACGTAAGAATAATTGCAGATTGCCCTGCAGCAGATAAAGTAAGATTAACTGAATGATTAGTATTCTCAACAAGCGCTGCTTTTTTTCCATCGAGCTTTTCATTAAGCAAAGCCAAAACATCAGCGCACAATAAAGTGGCTTCTTCGATATCAACTAATTTAAACACACCAACTAACTGGCGAAAATGTTCAATTATTCTTGCAACAGCAACACCCAAGCCCTCACTGGACTCATTAAGGCAAGCGCTCACTTCATCCTCAACATTTTTCAAGGTTTTATTGAGCTCAACTTTAATTAAATCAAGCCCTTTCTCTCGATCGATCGCTACTGTTTTAATCATGATTTAAGGTAATCAATTTATCGTTATTTCTTTTACAAGTGTAAGTCTAAGTATAGACAAGGGTTTAATCACAAGGGAGACTCATTACATTTTTTCGACAAAACCATCATAAAGCGCTAAATCAAGCACTTTATTGCTCTTTTTAGCCAACTTCTCCATTCTTGCCTGATGGCGAAGAAGTTCCTCTTTTGTTGCCAAAATAGTCTTAGCAATAAAAGGAATGGAATTTGAAGACGGTAATTGATGAGAAATCGCTTTATCTACGCCATGAGTTTCTGGTTTGACTCTTTTATTGGGCATATTAGATAAATCAAAACTAACCTGACCACCCGTCATTGCCAAATAAACACGCGCCAAAATATCAGCATCTAATAATGCACCATGTAACTCACGATGTTGATTATCTACTTTATAACGTTTACATAAAGCATCTAAATTATTTTTTTGACCAGGGTGTTTAGCACGCGCCATCACGAGAGTGTCTTTTATCGAACAGTATTCTGAAAAAGCCTTAAATGCAGTAAGACGCGCCAACTCAGCATCTAAAAACTTCACATCAAATATAGCATTATGAATAACGACTTCCGAACCAGAAATAAAATCAATTAATTCCGCTACAATAGATGAAAACAAGGGTTTATCTTGCAAAAAAGACGTTGAAAGACCATGTACTCTAAAAGCACCCTCATCTACTTCTCTTTGAGGATTAAGGTAATAATGAAAACGTTGCCCCGTTATTTTGCGATTAACGAGCTCGATACAACCAATCTCAATAATACGATGTCCGCTTTCGGCATCTAACCCGGTTGTTTCAGTATCCAACACGACAATACGACTCATTAATTCTACCTATCTATCTACTAGTGAGCTTCCGCCGAGTCTGTGTAACATCATTGGCGCATAGAATTCGTCATCCTCGCGAAGGCGGGGATCCAGTTTTTAAATATTAAAACCAGGACAAACTTTCTTCATATTTCACTTTCTTATTGAATAATAGAGTGCATTTTTAAGTAAAACTAGATTAAATCT
>CAMAPQ010000105.1 GCA_945860125.1 Klebsiella pneumoniae | reverse complement strand
AGTTCAGTGGACTTTCACCTTTTAGTTTGTAGTAAAAACCAGAGCGGTTTATTGAAAGCAACCGACACTGCACTGCAAGACTTAAAAGTTTATGAGATGGTTCAATCATTTCTTGACGCCTCCTAACCCCAATCGGCTGGAGGCACGTACTAAAAAATCGCGTTCCACCGTCAGTTGGCCAATTTTGGCATGGAGTTCATGAATCTGAGAATCTTGATCATTGCTTACTTTTTCATGTTTACCAGAAAAACCAGCTTCAATGGATGCCATTGCTTCTTTTTTCCAGCGATGAATGACTTTTGCGTGGACACCATACTTTGAAGCCAAGTTAGAAATTGGTGTGTCTTCACGTAATGGTTCTAAAACGACGTTGGCCTTAAAAGACGCGGGGTGATTTTTACGTACACTACTCATGTTATTGACTCTCCTAAAGCCTAGATAAGTAGCTTAACATCCTGTCCGAATTTATGGGACCACCTCTGTACGGCGAGGCAGGACAACAAAGCTGGGCGATTTTGCGTAAGTCCTAAGGGAAATGTTATAAAGCTGCAAAATCCTACCCTACTTTTTTTAACTTTTCATCTGTTTTTATAGCTCTAAATGAATATTTCAGGGCCGACTATTTATGACAACTATAAAATAGGAAATTATAATTATCGTTGATAGGGAATTATAATTGTCGCTACACAAGCAGAGCCGCAAAAGAGTGGCTCTGCAAAAAAGCTAAGATGGATTATAAAAAGAAGATTATTGTAGTTCTTTGATTGCTTGAATAAGACCTGCAGCAACTTTTTGACCATCGCCATAAACCATGAATGCATTATCAGCGTAGAACAGATGGTTTTCAACACCCGAAAAGCCTGTTCCTTTACCGCGCTTTATTACAAACACATTTTGTGCTTGATCAACATTTAAAATGGGCATGCCATAAAGAGGGCTTGTTTTGTCATTGCGAGCAACAGGATTTACAACATCATTAGCACCAATAACAAGCGCAACATCTGTGCTTGAAAATTCACCGTTAATTTCTTCCATATCGAAGATCTTATCGTAAGGCACGCCTGCTTCTGCTAAGAGCACGTTCATATGCCCTGGCATACGACCAGCAACAGGATGAATCGCAAATTTAACAGTTACGCCTCTTTCTTCAAGTAACGTTGCAAGCTCCCATACTTTATGTTGCGCTTGTGCGACTGCCATACCGTAGCCTGGAACGATAATAACTTGATTAGCAAACGCCATGGTTGAGGCTGCATCGTGTGCTGATCTTTCTCTCATACTGCCTTCAATCGCACTTGCTTCTCCTGTCGCGATGGTTGAGCCCATACCTGCAAGAAAAACGCTTGCAACAGAACGGTTCATCGCTTTTGCCATTAATAGCGTTAGCAGTGAGCCTGCAGAACCTACAACGGTACCTGCAATAATCATTGCAGCATTATTAAGCGCATAACCTTCAAAGCCTACTGCGAGACCTGTTAATGCATTAAATAATGAAATAACAACCGGCATATCTGCGCCACCGACAGGAACGGAAATAAAGACACCTAAAACTAATGCAGCAATAAAAAATAAGAATATAGGTAATGTGCCGGCAGAGAAGTAAAGAGTTACACCTAATAAGAAAGTAACGATCAAAAGGGCAAGGTTTACAAGATGCTGTTTAGGCAGCAAAGAAGATTTATTATAACGACCATCTAATTTTGCCCACGCAATCAAGCTGCCAGAAAAGGCAACGCAACCAATGAATGCGCCTAATGTAGCAAGGATCGTTACATCACTCTTAAGAACCTGCGCGATACTACCTGCACCGACTGCTTGAGCATGGAAGCTGGCTTTGAATAACTCTACGCCTGCAATCGCAGCAGCAGAACCGCCGCCCATACCGTTATAAAGCGCAATCATTTGCGGCATATTGGTCATTTGGACTTTCTTTCCGCTCCACCAAGCGTAACCACCGCCAAGCGCAACAGCAAGAATCATTAAAAGATAATTCACGACACCGTGCAGTTTAGGGTCAAAAAAAGTAACAATCGCTGCTACTAACATACCAACGCCTGCCCAGACAATACCGCGTCGGGCTGTCGTAGGCGAACTCATTTGTTTTAGGCCGAGAATAAAGAGTACTGCCGCTGCAAAGTAACTCAGGTTTGTTAAGCCACCCATTATTTGGCACCTCCTTTACTACTTTTAAACATTTCTAGCATACGCTCTGTTACGACATAACCACCAACAGCATTGCCCGCGCCTAGCAAAACAGCAAAGAAACCAAGAATCTGCTCCGTCACAGTGGTTGCTTCACCCAAGGCAACCATGGCACCCACTAGAACAATACCGTGGATGAAATTAGAGCCAGACATAAGCGGCGTATGAAGAATCACAGGGACTCGGTTAATAACCTCATAACCTGTAAAAGCCGCTAGCATAAAAATATACAGCGCAGTAAAACCTTCAATCATTTTTAATTATCCTCTAAATGAGTTTACAGTGCAGGTTAAGCCTTTTTTTCAAGACGTTCTCTTGTGGAGTTATGACATATACTGCCGTCATGCGTTAGTGCGCTATCTGCAATAATTTGATCATTCCAATCCACGTGAATATTGCCCTCTTTATTGATAAATAAACTCAAAAAATTAAGCAGGTTTTTTGAGTACATTTCACTTGCATGGGCTGCAAGCTGACTAGGAAGATTGATAGGGCCAAATATAGTAACGCCGTTATAAATCACTTTTTCACCTGCACGCGTAAGCGCGGTATTACCGCCACCTTCAGCTGCGATGTCAACAATCACTGCGCCAGGCTTCATCGAGGCAATCATTGCTTCAGTGATGATTTTTGGTGAGGGTCTGCCTGGTATTGCTGCTGTTGTGATTACAGCATCTGCTTTTGCTACGTGACGAGCTAAGATTTCTTGCTGTTGTGCTTTTTCTTGTTCAGTCAGTTCGCGAGCATAGCCGCCGGCTGAATCAGCACTCATTTGCATATCAATAAACTTAGCGCCTAAAGACTGTACTTGTTCCTTAGTTGCTGATCGTACGTCGTACGCTTCAACAATCGCGCCTAATCTTTTGGCGGTTGCAATAGCTTGTAAGCCGGCAACGCCTGCACCAATAATAAGAACTTGAGCAGGACGAATGGTGCCTGCTGCGGTTGTTAGCATGGGGAAAAATTTATTGCTTAGCTGGGCTGCGATTAGCACCGCTTTATAGCCTGCGGCAGAAGCTTGAGAAGAAAGCGCATCGATTGATTGTGCTCTTGAGATTCGAGGAACAAGCTCCATAGAAAAAGAGGTAATCTTTTTTTCTTTAAGCGCGAGAATACGCTGATCACCACTCGCATAAGGTGCTAAAAAGCCTAAAAGGATAGCCCCTTCTTTGTAGAGACTAATTTCCTCAAGCGTAGGCGGTTGAACTTTCAGAATAATATCAGCTGTTTCCAGTAGCGCTTTTTTATTTTCAGCAATAGAAACCGTTTGACCAAAGAGTTGATCAGGAAAACCAGCAAGCGATCCTGCTTCTTTTTCAATGATTACCTCAATATTCATCGCTTCCAGACGTTTTGCAACATCTGGCACAAGTGCTACACGGCTTTCGCCCAAGGCATCTTCTTTCGGTACAGCCAGCTTTACAGGCATCTGTTTTCTCCTTATTACGGCTCATCACATTTGAAGTTCAGTGAGATTGTTTTTTATCTTCCAGTCAGATATCAAACTGCGAGACTTAACAACCTCTTGGTATTTTAATCAGCAAAAAGTCCGATATTAAACTCTGCTCTTTAACAAAAAGAAAGCCCCCAGCATAAAGTTATTTGCAGCCTATAGCTATCTAGGAGAAGCATTACTTCTCCTAGATAAAGGTAAGTAAGCATATTTAAAGCTTAAAAAAGGCCTTTTTTATTGAGAATGAGGCGTGTGTTATCGTTAGCGTGCAGCGTATCGCGCCATAATCAGTGCCTGACGGCAAGCGATAAAACTAACGGTGTATCCCATTAAGCTCAGCCAGTAGGCAGGAAAGTACATGGCTACTTTTGTAAAGTAAGTTTGAAGGGTTAGGTGAGAAAATTGGCCTGAGAATAAAAAGAAGCTAATGTTGGAGATAAGAAAATAGATACAGGCAGCAAGCGTGGTTGCGCTCAATAAAGAGAATACAGCTATACCTAGCTGAAGGGTAGTGCTTGAACTATCAAGATGAATAAAAGGCTTGCTTTTTTTGCCAATCATCCAAGCGCAGCTAAAAGCAGGAATTAAGAAAAAGTAAGCAGGGCTTAAACAATAGCTGCTCACACCAAAGCCATAAATTGAAACTAAGTCAATCAAGCATGCTTCTACCAAAAACCATAATAAGAAAAGAGCGCTATTTAAAAAATGCCCACACAGAAAAAAAACGGCCAACGAAGCATCAGGCAGATTCCAAACATTATCGCCGTGATAAAAACGAGTGAAACTCATTAAAGAAGTAAAAAAAAGGCAGAATAACCACTCAGTGCTAGTTACTTTATTCAGCGGTGATTTAAATGTATCTAATTTTTTCATGTTTCTTTCCACGTTCATGCTTTATAGGACTTACACAAAGATGCACTTATTAATGCCCGTTAATAATAAGTTCTACGCTATTTCTTGGTTTAGCTGTTGTGCTGCTTCTAGAACTTTGGCAGCGTGGTTTTCCACTTTTACTTTTCGCCATTCTTTGCGAAGAATGCCTTGGCTATCTATTAAAAAAGTACTTCTTTCAATACCAACAACCTCTTTGCCATACATGTTTTTAGGATGAATAACATTAAATAATCGGCATAATTTTTCATCTTCATCGCTTAGTAATTCAAATGGAAAACAATGCGTACTTTTAAATTTTTCATGAGAAGAGAGGTTGTCTCTTGAGATACCAAAAATCAGGGTTTTATTCTCAGCAAATGCTTCATGAAGTTTTTTAAAGTCGAGGCTTTCTGTTGTGCAGCCAGGTGTTGCATCTTTAGGGTAGAAGTAAAGCACAATGCTACTTCCTTGATGTTCTGATAAAACAAATTTTTGGTTTGATGTTCCCATTGTTTGAAAGTCAGGTATCGCTTGGCCTATTTCGGGATTGGTTGAATAATTTGCACTCATAGGGAAACTCCATTTAGGCATGAATTTAAAGTCGTTGCTTTAAGTTTAAAGTTTGAGGCATTTAAAATTTAAAGTAAGACAGCGCTGATTTGACTGATGTTTCGTTCTGCGCAATTTAGAAGGTTTTATGAATATTTGTCAATTAAATCAGTAGCGCTTTTTTGATGGCACCTTTATAAAGGGTTCTGTCGCATTAGCGCAGGCAAGTCAAATTTTTAACTGGTGTGCTTGTGCGTTTACACAAAACGTGTTTGTCTTGCTAACGCGTAAAATTGTTGTGCAAAAGATAAATTTTTTGTGCCTTTCAGCATGAGTTGGCCTTTGCGAATCATGTGCATGAGTTCAATATCGGCCAAGACTTTTTTGGCTGCAATGAAGGATTTAAAATTTAACATCGGCTTAGTCACCCGCTTCACAGCGCGATGGTCTTGCTCGACAATATTATTGAGATATTTTACCTGGCGAACAATAAATGGCGTTTCACGTGTGGCATTGATTTCATCGATCGCCGCTTTGTTTGCACCGCTCTTATCCATCGTAATTTTTTCAGGTATGCCGTTAGCTTCTATGGCTTTATTAAAAAACCGTATAGCAGCGGCCTTGTCTCGCTTTGCCGTTAATAGAAAGTCGATTGTCTTACCAGACTTATCAACCGCACGGTAAAGGTATTTCCAAGAGCCTTTAACTTTGATGTAAGTCTCATCCATCCTCCAGCTTACACCGACAGGTTGCTTGTAACGACGAAACACTTTTTCTATCTGCGGCAAAAATATTATCGCCCAGCGATTGATTGATGAGTGATCGACAAACACACCTCGCTCTTCCATCATTTGTTCAAGGTGACGATAGCTCAATGGGTACGCTGCATACCAACGAATGCATACCAAGATTATATCGATAGGAAATCTCATTCTTTTTATA
>CAMAPQ010000104.1 GCA_945860125.1 Klebsiella pneumoniae | reverse complement strand
CGATTCGCGAATACATTGAGATTTTTTATAATCGTCAAAGGCTGCTCTCGCGCCTTGGCAATATGGCGCCTGCTGTTTTTGTACAAAATTTCAGAAAACAACAGGCCTGTGCTTGAAGTGGGCGTGTCTACTATTGTCAGGACAGGTCACGCAAAATAAGATTACTTTAGTGGACAAGTGTAATATGATCGGCCGGGCCAATAAGGCGCTTTACTCTTATTAATCTAATAAGACCTATCATCAAGGAGGTTATTTATGCTGCATGCAGCAACAGCTTTTTTATCTTTATCATCTGCCTCGTCTTTCGTTCCCCCAAACCCAATCAACCCCTCACGATCAACCAATATCAGGCCAATTACAAACCTGCATCGTTTACAGTTAGTTACAGACCAGCCTTCTAGCCTTCGTGCAAATAGTGGGTTTTCAGCCTTTAAATCTCCAGCGGATCGATCTATCTTTCCCAAACACTACTCAAGGCTTGATATTGCCTGCAAAGCAACAAAAAAAAATAACGACCCTGCATCTAACTGTCCGCTTGATGAATTAGATCAACAGTTTTGCGATATTCCTGGCGCCGAAAAATCAAAAAAACGACTTGGCTTTATCGATAAAACAAGACATAAAATGGTTGATAACACCCTAAAACGTGAAGTTTATGCAGGCTTTGAAACAACAGAATTTACGCTTGAAAACGTCCTTGCCTTACGTAATAGAGACTGCAGAAAAGAGCTAAGCAAAATTCCAGCTGGAATATCTATTTCTTCAGTCGCAATAGGCGACATACAGGCAGAGTGGCTCACACCCACGAACACTAAAAACCTACTACCAAAAGTGGGTTTGTATTTTTTTGGTGGTGCCTATCTGATCGGTACTCCGGCATGTCACCGAGCAATAACTGGAAACCTTGCACGCATGGCAAATATGAAAATATTATCCAGCGATTATCGCAAACTCCCTGAAAATAGTTATCCTGCCGCACTACAAGATGCAGTAAGTGCTTTTGATTATCTCATTTCAGAAGGTTACAAATCAGAAGATATTGTGATTATGGGAGACTCATCGGGAGGACACTTAGCACTTTCTTTAGCGCTAAAACTAAAAGAACAACATCCAAATCAAACTTTAGGGGGGCTTGTATTAATTTCACCATGGACAGATATGACCATGACAAGCGAAACTATTGCAAGCAAAAGCAAAACAGACCCCATTCTACCCGCTCATCGCATGCCAGAGTTAGTTGATCGATTTGCCGGTAATATGAAAAGAAATGACCCACGCATTTCTCCTTTACATGCAGACTTAAAAGGATTACCACCTATGCTCATTCACGTAGGAGAAAATGAAATTCTATTGGGTGACAGCACTAGTCTTGCAGCAAAAGCTCATGCCGCAAATGTGCATACAGAAGCTAAAGTATGGGCAGATATGCCGCATGTTTTTCATATTCTTCATGACTACCTTCCTGAAAGTAAGCAAGCACTTGAAGAAGTGGCTCAGTTCATCAAAAGACGCGTATAAAACGAAAAATAAGGGAACCCAATCTTGGAGTAGAGAAAGGGTTCCTCTAGAAATCAGCCCATAGAGAAAAATTAACACTTACGAAATAACTCAATGACACTTAAAAACTATCAACATGAATTTATTGCCTTTGTTATTCACTATAACGTGCTATCTTTTGGCGACTTTAAACTTAAATCAGGCCGTAAAAGCCCTTATTTTTTCAATATGGGAAAACTTAACACAGGCTCTGCCCTTAAAAAGGTCGGCGAATTTTATGCCGCCAAAATAGCTGAAGAAAAAATTGATTTTGATCTTTTATTTGGGCCTGCCTATAAAGGTATACCAATTGTTAGCACCACAGCCATTGCTTTGTCAGAAAAACTTAAAAAAGAAGTGCCTTTTGCATTTAACCGAAAAGAAGTTAAAGATCACGGCGAAGGTGGCTGGTGCGTAGGCGCGCCGTTGCAAGGAAAAGTATTGCTCCTCGATGACGTTATTACAGCCGGCACTGCCATTAAGCAAGTTATCGACCTATTTAAAAACGAAAAAGAAGCCCACCTACAAGATGTACTGATAGCGCTGGACAGACAAGAAAAAGGAGCGACTAACTTAACAGCTATCCAAGAGCTGGAATTTAACCACCAACTAAAAGTACATAGCATCGTAACGCTTAACAATCTATTTGAGTTTTTGCACCTAGAAGGCTCAAAATATGAAAAAGTGCTAAGCATCATGATGCGCTACAAACAAGATAACGAATAAGCGACAACAGCAAAAAAACAGACCCAATCGCCAAAAACATAGAACAGATTAACATTAAGCAACGGCAGGGTGGGATAGCAACTCTTGAACAGTTTCAGTTGGCAACCGTGCACCATAGTGCTTCACTAATTCACTTGCCGCCAAACTCGCTAACATACCCGCTCTCTCATACGATAAACCATGCGTTATTCCATATAAAAAAGCCCCTGCGAAAATATCCCCCGCTCCGTTTGTATCCAATGCTTTAACTGGAAACGCAGGGATAGCAATTTTTTTCTCGCCATCAAATACCCATGCCCCCTTTTTTCCTAATGTGATAATAAACGTTTTTGCCACAGCCTTAAGTGAATCAAAAGCCTCATCAATTAAATCAGTATCTGCCCACAATAAAGCCTCGTGCTCATTACAAAATAATAGATCCACACAAGCACCCACCATCTCCTGCAAACCCAGCTTAAAATATTTGACCATATTAGGATCAGAAAAAGTTAGCGCTGTTTTTATATTTTTCTGCTCTGCATATTTTCTAAGCATAATAGCCGCCGCTTTACCTGGAGGAGAGGTAACAAGATAACCTTCTATATACACATACTGAGCCTTTTCCACTGAGGTAAAATCGACATCCTCAACAGAAACTTTGTCGCTAATTCCAAGATAGGTAAACATGCTTCGCTCTGCATCTGGCGTAACCAATACAATACATTTCCCTGTAATACCCACATCACGTACAGACGTCATATTTGAGGAAATATTATTAGACAACAGATCATTCAGAAAAAAAGTGCCGAATTCATCACAAGCTACCGAGCAAGAATAAAAAGCGCAACCACCAAACTGGCTAAGAGCCGTAACAGTATTAGCATTTGACCCACCACAAGCTTGCTTACCAGGATAATCCTGCAAGGCATCTAAAATTCTTCTCTGCTCCTCCTGGGGAACTAAAGTCATTACACCTTTTTGAAGGTTTAAATCATGAATAAACTGATCATCAACCGCATACTCTAAATCAACCAAAGCATTGCCAATGGCATAAACATCGTACTTACTCATATTTTTCCGGGAAATTCTCTTAGAGGTTTAAACTTAACCTGACTTATTTGTAGAACAGGGCGAGCGATAGATTCGGCAGAAAATTGTAACATAAGAAGTCACTTTTTTCCTGGCACTCCACAACATCATTTGAGCATATCTTATATTTTTGATCGGCATTAAGCACAACTCTGTTATAATCGACGCCCCTATTCCATGTTCCAGAATATTGCCCCGCATTAAGTGACGGCTCATTCTTTGTATTTTAAGTAACAAGTAGTGTGTGTACCCCATGACAGAACAAGTGCCCCAAAACACCCTTGACCAGGGAAATAAATCTGAAAAGTTCTCACCGATTGCGCGTCGAAAATCTCGTCGCTATCTGCTACAGGCTTTATACCAATGGCAAATCACTAAGACCCCCCTAGAGGAACTTATCCCACAGTTTCAAAGAGATAGTAAATATATTGAAGCAGATAACCGTTACTTTTTAGATTTATTAACAGGCATTATTGAAAATCATGCCGCTCTAGATAGCGCATTTAGACAATGGCTTGATCGCGAGACTAAAAGCTTGGACTTCATTGAACATGCTATTTTATGGATTGGTGCTTATGAACTAAAGGAACGCCTTGATATTCCTTATAGAGTGATTATCAATGAATCTATTGAGCTTGCAAAAATGTTTGGCGCAGATCAAAGCCATAAATACGTTAATGGGATTCTTGATCGCGTCGCAAAGCTATTTCGTGAAATTGAGGTTGATCGCTCTAGAACAGCTCACTTTTTTAAACAAGAGCCAACACCTCAAAAGATAGTAAGCATTGAATACGTTAAAAAAGAAAAAAAGGATAGCAATGGAATAAATTAAGGAACGTTAGATTCAATGGGAAAAGAATTCTCTATCATTGATGCTTTTTTTAGTCATATAGGCGCTAGCAATAAAAAATCCCAAAAAAAAGAAATTATTCTTAGCGTTGGTGACGACTGCGCACTAATCACTCCCTCTCCTGCCTTATCGCTTGCCATATCAATGGATACGCTGGTTAGCGGAACTCACTTTTTTAAAGAAGCGAGCGGTTATGAAGTTGGCTATAAAGCGCTAGCGGTTAACTTAAGCGATATAGCGGCCATGGGCGCTAAACCAAAATGGTTCACACTTGCTTTAACCTTACCTAACGTTAACGAAGTATGGCTTAAAAGTTTTTCCGAAGGATTACAAGTTCTGGCATCTCAATTTAATACGCCGCTCATTGGTGGCGACACCACCCAAGGCCCTCTTTCCGTTACCATTCAAATAGCCGGTGAAGTTCAGCCCGACCTTGCACTGAGAAGAGATAAAGCACAGGCTAATGATTTGATATTTGTATCAGGCACATTAGGTGGCGCAGGTCTAGGATTAGAGTATCTGCTAAAGAAAACAAATCTTAATGAAGCTGAAGCAGCACCCTTTGTTAATAAACTGAAATATCCAATACCCCAAGTTAAGCTTGGCCAACAACTCCGGTCTATCGCTCACGCCTGTATTGACCTTTCAGATGGGTTACAAGGAGACTTACAACATATCCTACAAAAAAGCCAAGTAGGCGCAAAGATCTTATTAGAGGCAATTCCTCTTTACCCAAATTTACTCAAATATATGACTGAATTTGAAGCATTAAAGCTTGCCCTTACTTTCGGCGATGATTATGAGCTTTGTTTTACCGTGCCAGCTAAAAATAGAAAAAAAGTGCTTGATCTTGGCAAAAAGCTTTCTATACCCCTATATGAAATAGGGACTATTACAGAACAAAAAAAACTACAGCTTTTTTATAAAAATACAGTCTTTCAAGCGCCCCAGGATTGGTCTTCTTATGAACATTTTTAAAAAACTCTTAAAAAAAATTGCTTACTTTTGCGCAATTGGATTTGGTTCTGGCCTTAGCCCTTTTATGCCTGGCACGGCTGGTTCTTTAGTGGGTCTAGCCCTTGCTATTGGATTGCAGCTGATAACTCAAAATATAGGGCTAATGCTCTTTTCTGCCTTAATCATGTCGCTTTTTGGTGTTTATATTTGCAATATTGCCTCAAAAAAAATGGGTGGATTAGACCATCCTTCTATTGTTTGGGACGAAATAGCGGGGATGTTTATCGCAATAATTGGCCTACCATTTGAACTCTTATGGTATGCCTTAGCATTCCTACTATTTAGACTGCTAGACATTATCAAACCATTCCCTATCAGCTGGCTGGATAAAAATATTAAAGGAGGATGGGGCATTATGCTCGATGATCTCTTGGCAGGAACCTTGACTTCTTTAGGGCTAAATTTATTTTTTTGGCTGCAATAATCAATCTCCAAACCTAATATCGCTCAAGATATAACCAGCATCTTGTATTAGCCCACTCTTTTATGCCCGAATGTTAGGGTTAGACGATCACTGTCATAAAAAATAAATTTAATACGCCATATCATTTTAATCTACGCTTAAAATATCGGTTAAAGAAGGTTAGCCTGTTATTAGGCTAGGAATGGTTAAAGTATGCTCAAATATCGCGCGCTGGATAAAATCCAAAAAACTGAAAGGGCAAATCTTAGTCAAAAGCAACTCAAGTTTTATATGGAGCTTATTCAAATTTGGGGTTTAGCTCGATCGGACAGTTTTCAATTGCTGTCCTTTAATAGACTTTTCTCACTATCAAAATGGCAAAGAGCCTGGGAAGAAATTATTCTGACGGATGAGCAACTTGAACGCTTAAGCTACTTATTGTCTATTAATAAAATATTGAATACGCACTTTGGCGACGATGTAGAAAAATTACGCGAGTGGCTACACGTTAACAAAATAGCCCCTTTCTCTTATACAACGCCGATTGAAGCACTCAAAAGTGCTTCCGCAAGAGATCTCAAGCACATCACAAAAGATTTGCTTGATCATTGGGAATACTATCAATAGGCCTGTTATTTTCGTAAGTGATCACCCCTTGAAACTACATTGCCAAGCGTGATTTTTTCTTGCTATTTTTTCCAACTTGTATGACGCTATGCCTTGTTGCTAAGTAACCAGGATCGTTACCATGGAAAAGGCTGAAAAAATTAGGCTTTTAGAAGAA
>CAMAPQ010000103.1 GCA_945860125.1 Klebsiella pneumoniae | reverse complement strand
AAACAACAATCTCTAAATCGAGACGCGCAACCTCTCGGCGAAGAAAAAGATTATCTGTTTCTAGCCGGTTCAGTCGATCCATAATTCCATCAGGTGTGATTGATTCCATCACTTCCTTATACACTATTTTTGGGCGGCTGGGGAGTTACGAAAAATCTGATGTCAGTAGTGCAATATCTTTATTTGTTGAGTAAAATGCAAAAATGCAAAAATCGTATGATTTACTAATGCAGACGAGTTCTTTTCTAGAAGAAAATGAAGGCCAACCTTTTAAGTTTTCTGAGCTAAGTGTGATTGCATAATCTTGTTTTTTATCGTTAAGTGATTGTCTTTCTTAGACTAAAGAGTCACAAATTCCCCTAACACTTTTAGAGTTGCTGGATTAGTATTTAATTAATCCGTTCTCATTTTAATGTGTTGATATAAACAAAACAGGGGAAAAATTATGCCTGCTTATAAAGCGCCGTTGCGAGATATTGAATTTCTTCTTTTTGAATTATTGAAAGTAGATGAGCTCTATAAGAACTTAACGGGTCATGATGAATATAATCGTGAATTAATCAGTGCCATTCTTGAAGAGGGTGCTAAATTTTCTGAGAATGAGCTTTCGCCACTTTTTAGAAGTGCAGATGAAGAGGGTTGTAAATTTGTAAATGGTAACGTTACAACACCTAAAGGCTTTAAAGAAGCCTATGTAAAGTATGTTGAGGGTGGTTGGCCGGCTCTTGCCTCCTCTGTTGAGCATGGCGGTCAGGGTTTGCCAAATGGTTTGGGTATTGTTGTTCAAGAAATGACAGGTTCTGCTAACTGGTCTTGGGCAATGTACCCTGGATTGAGTCATGGCGCTGTGAATACGCTTGAAGAGCATGGTACTGATGAGCAAAAAGTAACTTATTTAACAAAGCTTATTTCTGGTGAGTGGACAGGAACCATGTGCTTAACAGAATCACATTGCGGTTCTGATTTGGGCTTAATGCGTTCAAAAGCAGAAGCAAATGCAGATGGTTCTTATGCTATTACAGGATCAAAAATCTTTATCTCAGCCGGTGAGCACGATATGGCAAGTAACATTGTTCATATTGTTTTAGCAAGATTACCTGATGCGCCTGCGGGCACCAAAGGTATTTCTTTGTTTATTGTGCCTAAGTTTTTAGCTAAAGAAGATTGTTCTGTTGGCGAGAGAAATAAAGTATTTTGTGGCTCAATTGAGCATAAGATGGGTATTAAAGGTTCAGCAACTTGTGTTTTGAATTTTGAGGGTGCAACAGGCTTTTTAATTGGCCCACCTAACAAAGGTTTAAACTGCATGTTTACTTTTATGAATACTGCTCGTATTGGAACAGCGCTTCAGGGCGTGTGTACATCTGAATCTTCATTTCAAGGTGCTTTAGCTTATGCTAAAGATCGTCTTGCAATGCGTTCTTTATCTGGTACAAAAAATCCTGAGAAAGAGGCGGATCCTATTATTGTTCATCCTGGTGTACGTCGTATGCTATTAACACAGAAAGCTTTTGCTGAAGGTGGAAGAGCTTTTTGTTATTACCTTTCTACTTATTCTGATGTTATTAAATATTCTAAGAGCGAAGAAGAAAGAAAAGCTGCCGATGACTTGATGGCCTTTTTAACGCCTATTGCAAAAGCCTTTTTGACTGAAGTAGGTCTAGAAGCAGCAAATCATGGTATTCAGATTTATGGAGGACATGGTTTTATTGCTGAGTGGGGTATGGAGCAACTTCTAAGAGATGCTCGTATTTCCACTTTGTATGAGGGTACAACCCAAATTCAAGCGCTTGATTTATTAGGGCGTAAAGTATTGCTTACTCAGGGTCAGTTATTGAGAAACTTTACGAAAATTATGCATGTTTTCTGTAAAGAAAATGAATCATCTGAGCCATTAAAATTGTTTACGACTAAGTTAAATGAGGTGAATAAGGAGTGGGGTGATATAACATTAAAAATTGGTATGTCTGCCATGAAAAATCGTGATGAAGTAGGCGCGGTTGCGGTAGATTATATTATGTACTCAGGTTATGTTGTTCTAGCTTATTTGTGGGCTCGCATGGCTAAAGTAGCAGTTGATAAGCTTGCAGAAGGAACAACTGAAACAGTTTTTTATAATACTAAAATTGAACTTGCTCAGTTTTACTTTAAGCACATTTTACCCAGAGTTATATCTCATAAAGCTGTTATGGAAGCGGGTCTTGCAAACTTGATGGATCTTCATGAAGATCACTTTGCTCTTTAGTTAAGATTAGAATTGTTGCTGTTTTAAATAGCGCTTTGGCTTACGCGGGCGCTATTTTTCTTGGTGTATTCGTTTTATTTTTTAGGAGAAATATTATGGCAGAATATAAAGCCCCTCTTCGAGATATGCAGTTTATTTTATGTGATTTGTTTGATATGAATACTTTCTGGTCTTCCATGGCTGGTATGCAGGATGTTACTTATGATTTAGTGGCTGCAATATTGGAAGAGGGCGCAAAGATTTCTGAAAATTTACTTTATCCTCTCAATCGAAGTGGTGATGAAGAAGGGTGTCAGTTAATAGAGGGCCAGGTCATTACCCCTAAAGGTTTTAAAGAGGCTTTTGCAACTTTTGCTCAAGGTGGTTGGGTTGGATTAGGTGGTGCGCCAGAGTACGGTGGGCAAGGTATGCCTAAAGCCGTTACCGTTTTATTTGAGGAGATGTTATTTGCGTCTAATACGTCCTTTGCGCTTTACCCTACTTTAGGAAGTGGCGCAACTTTAGCGCTTGTTCGTCACGCAAGTGAAGAAATTAAGAAGACTTATCTGCAGAATATTTATGAAGGAAAATGGTCGGGCACTATGTGTTTGACTGAGCCTCATTGCGGTACAGATCTAGGGATGTTGAGGACAAAAGCTGAGTCTCAGGCAGATGGTTCTTTCTTGGTTTCTGGCAGTAAAATATTTATTACTGGTGGTGATCACGATTTGACAGAGAATGTGATTCATCTTGTTTTGGCTAGATTGCCTGATGCACCTCAAGGTGTAAAAGGCATTTCGCTTTTTGTTGTGCCTAAGCTATTGGTTGATGCAAAGGGTAATTGCGGGGCCAAGAATGGTGTATCTGTCGGCTCTATTGAACATAAAATGGGTATTAAAGGTTCGGCAACTTGCGTTATGAATTTTGATAATGCAAAAGGGTGGTTAGTGGGTGAGTTAGGCAAAGGCCTAAGCGCTATGTTTACGATGATGAACTACGAGCGCTTATCTATTGGTGTTCAGGGTTTAGGCGCCTCTGATATTGCTTATCAGTATGCAACTCAGTACGCAAAAGATCGTTTGCAGAGTCGTTCTCCTTTTGGTGTTGTCTCTCGTGATAAACCTGCTGACTCTATTATTGTTCATCCAGATATTAGGCGCATGCTGCTGACCATTCGTTCAACGTTAGAAGCAGGACGTGCTTTTGCTGTTTATGTTGCGCGCTTACTTGATTCATCTAAATACCATGAAGATGCTCAAGAGCGTGAGAAGGCTGATAATTTAGTTGCATTGTTAACGCCAGTTGCGAAAGCTTTCTTTACAGATCGTGGTTTAGAAAACTGCATTATGGCTCAGCAAGTTTTTGGGGGTCATGGTTATATTCGTGAGTGGGGTATGGAGCAGTTTGTAAGGGATGTGCGTATTGCTCAAATTTATGAAGGCACAAATGGTATTCAGGCGCTTGATTTAATTAGTAGAAAAATAGTGAAATCAAATGGTTCTTTGTTAGATCCTTTTGTTAAAGAAATGGAAGCGCTTATTCATGCTGAAATTAATGGTGTGCTCTCTGGCTTTGCTAAACAGTTCCAGTTGGCCGTAAATCGATTAAAAGAAATAACGAGCTGGATTGTTGCGGAGTCGCACAATGATCCTGCCTTACCGGGTGCTTCTTCAGTTGAGTATTTAGATATATTTGGCTATGTCTCTTATGCTTTCATGTGGTTAAAAATGGCAGCGGTTGCTCAGGCAAAAATAGATGAGGGTAACACTGAGTCTATCTATCAGGATAAATTGCAGGTTGCAAAGTTCTATTTTGGCCGTATTTTGCCGCGCTACATTAGCTTAATAGAGACAATTAAGGCGGGAAGTAGTTCGGTGATGAGTATGGATGAAAGTGCTTTTTAGTTTGTTGCAGATATTTTTTTGATAAAACACCGGCTATTTGTCGGTGTTTTATCTTTGATAGGACTTACGCAAAACTGTCCTAGCAAGGCGTCGCGATGAAGGCAGTACAAGTCGTACGATTAAGCGCGATAACAAAGCTGGGGCAGTTTTGCGTAAGTCCTGTTTGAAAAATATTATTTTCAATAATATCCTGATAATAGGGTGAAAATACCATTTTTATTTTCTAGAGTTAAATTAGGGATAGTTGTTTTATTTAGGGAAATACCAAAAAGGGATGCGAAATGAAAAGGACGCTAAAGGCGATAGATCAAGCAGTATTACATGCTGAAAACTATGAGTCTTGGAAATCTGCTTGTTTAGAGTATGATCGTTTATCCGGTGCTGATGAGTGGAAGCTCGAGGATGCTTCTCCCTATTATGATTATCCACTAATTCGCTTAAGATTGAGTGAGCTACGCCAAGCGCGTGAGCGAAATAATATTGAGCAGCTTGTGTTTATCTTGCATGAGGGTTTGCATGGTAATTTGGGTAATATTGCCAATCCTAGGCTTTATTCTATTGCAAAATTTGGTACAAAGCGGCTTATTAAAGAGTATCTAACTGAAGTTTGCTCTTCTTTGATTTTTTTGTGTGATCAAGATTTTCCAACGTTTACGTTTCAAAGAAAGCTGGATTTTTTTCGTGGCACCGGCCAATCTTTTGGGCGATCAGCTTTAATGTTGAGCGGTGGTGCTGCATTGGGGCTTTTCCATATGGGGGTGATTAAAGCTTTGTGGGAGCAACGTTTATTGCCAACCGTAATGTCAGGCTCAAGTGCCGGCTCTATTATGGCCGCTGTTTTAGGTACGCATACTGATCAAGAGCTGATGACGATATTTAATCCTGACTATATGTATGTTGAAGCTTTTCGGATGGTTGGTTGGAAGGGGTTTCTGAAAGGAAAGCCTTTATTGCGCGGAGATCAACTAGAAGATTGTCTTGAGCAAAATGTATTGGATTTGACTTTTGAGGAAGCTTTTTTGCGCACGGGGCGTGCCATTAATATTCCTGTCTCACCTGCTGACCCTCATCAGGAAGCGCGTATTCTTAATGCGCGTACTTCACCTAACGTTATGGTGCGTAGAGCTGCGCTGGCTTCTTGTGCAATTCCAGGTATTTTTCCGGCCGTTACTTTGTGGGCAAAAAATATAAAAGGTGAGAAAGTGCCTTATATTCCTAGTCGAAAGTGGGTTGATGGGTCAATTAAGAATGACTTGCCTATTTCACGTTTACAGCGACTATACGGCGTCAACCATACAATTGTTAGTCAAACCAATCCTCATGTTTTACCTTTTATTGCTAGAAAAGAAATGGGCAGCAGTTTTGCTAAGTTTGCTCAAGAAATGCTTTATAAGAATTGGAGCTTAAATGCAGGGCTGCTGCTTAATGAGTTTAGAAAAAATATAAAGCGAAATAATGTCGCTTTATGGGTTGATAAACTACACTCGATTGTTTCTCAGCGTTATGCTGGCGATATTAATATTATCCCCCCTCGGCAGCCAGAAAATATTGTTAGGTTAATTAAAAATTTTGGTAAAGATGAAGTTCGACAATTTATAGATTTTGGCGAACGTGCAACTTGGCCAAAGCTTGAATTGATTCGTAGTGCAACTTGCATTAGTCGAACCTTTGAGGTTTGTTTAAAAAAACTTGAGGATCAGGAGCGGATGAGACTAACTCGCACTCATTTGGCTGTTGCAAATTAGCAATGGTTTTTATGAGGGATGATGTGATGCTTTCTATCTCATTTAAATGATGGGTTCCTTTATTTTTATGATATCAGTATAGGCGTTTTTTAAATAAGGGCTTTTATATGGCAACTAAAGAATTGAGTCAGTTCAATATTTTGATAGTGGATGATGCCCCTGTAATTTTAGAATTAATGAAGGGTATTTTTATTGAGCTGGGCTATTCTGGCGTTATTACGGCGACTAATGGGCATGAGGCTTTGCAGGAGCTGACGGCTAAAGAGTTTGATTTAATTTTATGTGACTGGGATATGCCGTCAATGAATGGCCTGGAGCTCCTTCGTGTTTTGCGAGATCAAGAAAAGAAAAATAATGAGGGAAAATGCATTCCTTTCCTTATGGTTACAGGAAAAAATGACATCAAAAAAGTAACAGAAGCAATTAAGCTTAAAGTGACGGATTATATTGTGAAACCATTCAAGCCAGATGAAATCAAAGAAAGATTAGTTAAGTATTTTCACTGAAAATAAGTAAGTGATCACCCCTGCTATAGCTGACACCTTATAAAATGACATATTAAAAGCCAGTGGCAAACAGAGTATCCACATCGCATCGATCTCGCCTCCTTACAGACTTTGCTTGAGACCACTTTTTCTCAATAGGATTTAAGTCAGGGCTATAGGGCGGAAGATATTCC
>CAMAPQ010000102.1 GCA_945860125.1 Klebsiella pneumoniae | reverse complement strand
GAGTGTCATAGAGAATCTCCGTGATCATAAATGGAATTAATATGAAATCAAAACAGGCGAGTGAAAGCGCAAAAATAGCAAATTTAAGTCTTTTTCTTGTAATAAAAAATAATTGCCAAGACTTAAGTGGCCACTATGCGGAATGACGGGCGTTAATTTATAACTGGTGGAATTTATTTGTCCGACTTGAGAGGTGGTCCTACTATTTAGTTAGTCCTTATTAAGTCAGCTCAAATTCTGCATTAATAACCTGTTTATCTTCGGTGCGATTAAACACTTCAAATAATACTTTATCGTTTTTTACGCTCACTTTTCCATAAGCACTGTGATTAAAAAAGGCGCCATGTTGCGCTGTTCTTTCGCAAAAATAATCAGTGCTATTTTTAAGTAATGTATTCGTAATAAGCTGCTTTTCTTGCCAGCGAAAGGCTCTGAATATTTTATATTCTGGCCAAAAGAAAGGAGAGCAGACTAAATTATGAATCACGTTTTTAGGGTTTTTATATTTTTTTGAATAAAGTGAAGTACAAAAACTAGCATGAACATCGCCTGAGAGAAAAAAAACATTTTTGATGTTTTCATTAAAAATAGTGTCTAGTATTTGATTTCTTTGCTCAGTAAAGCCTGTCCATTTATCTAAATCTAATGCTTTTTTATTCGGATTTTCGCATTTTGAATCAGGAAAAAAGGGTACAGATGAACCAATAAATTTAGGAGCATTAGGATATTTAAGCAGCCAGCTAAGTAATGCCTCCATCTGTAACTCATCTATCATTTTATTTAAAAAAGGATTTCTTTCTGTTCTCACATCCATAATAAAAAAACGACTGATGCCACTTTCAAAGGTATACCAAAACTGTTGAGGATCAGATGAGCCATTGTGGCCTTTAATTGCAAAACTTGTTGGTGTGAGTGAATGTAAATCATTAAAGATAGGACTATGGCTTACTTGATAAATGGTATAGGCGCGTAATGCGTTAACCACTTTATTAAATTCTAAGCCATGAATACCTTCAAATATTTTCTCATACCAATTACCAGAAGGGGTAGGGAATTCATTCTCAACTTCATGATCATCTAAAATCATATAAGTGGGAATATGGGCGCTCGTTTGTTTAAAATAAGATGAACCAAAAGAGACTTGGTACGCTTCACAGTAACTTTCAAAGCTATAAGCGCCTGCAAAAGGAATTTGACTGAGTGGATCGGCATAAATTTGATCGCCCAACAGTAATTGAAATTGCACAGTTTGCATCGTATCTGTTTGATGCTTATAAATCATGCTTTCAAAGCATTTATCTGTGCGCTCACTTCTTTCTTTATTTTTTTCGGTGACAAAATAAGGATATCGACAAGAACCAAAATAAAACTGAATGTTTTTTTCGTGTGATTCTGGCTGAGTATGAAACGAATAAACAGCCATATTTGACCAATCTAGCTGCCAATCTTCGATCTGTTCTTGTTCAGTAAAACCTGCTTGATAAATATATTTTGTTTTTGCAGAAAGTGTATTAATAACAATGACGCCGCTCCAGTCAAAGTTTTGATTAATTCTGAATGTAAAGGTTTGCCATTGTTCTTGTGTTTCTTTTCTAAGCCTTACTTTACCAATATTAGGTTTAGCCGTTATTCTAAAATAGCTTGATGAGAGTGATATCTTATTTGATGGCACCTTGCCGAAAAGCCTGATTTCATTTTGCGTTACATGGCCTAATATTGGACCTACTTGAAAAGGTTGCACAGACATAAACACTTCCTTGTAAAATATCGTTTTATCGTAAGTCCTACAGCAAACAAATCAGCTTCAATTAATAAGGAATTTAGGATGCAAGAAAAATTTAAACAATATAAAGAACAAGGTTATACCCACGTTCCGGTTGTTAAAACAATCATGGCAGATTTAGATACGCCAGTAAGTGCTTATTTGAAGCTAGCAAATAAAGCTTATACTTTTTTGTTTGAGTCAGTTCAAGGCGGCGAAAAATGGGGTCGGTATTCAATTATTGGTTTACAGGCCAAGAAAATTATTAAAGTCTGTGATCATAAGATTCACATTGAAACCCCTGAAGGGATCGTCGATGTCTTGTCAGTTGCTGATCCTTTTGCTTTTATCGAAAAGTTTATTAATGATTTTCGTGTCCCTAAAATATTTGATTTACCGCGCTTTTGTGGTGGATTAGTCGGCTATTTTGGTTATGAAAGCGCAAGATTTTTTGAGAAGAAAATTGCGGCATTAGGCAATAAGCCGGATCCTTTAGCAATCCCTGATATTTTATTAATGTTGGTCGATGAGTTTATCGTATTTGATAATCTAAAAGGTGTGATGACTTTAGTGGTGCATGCTGATTTAAACGATCCGCTTAGTGATCAAAATGCTTCTGATAGGTTAGAAGTGATAACCGCTTTATTGCAAAATCAACCCGCTAATCAGCACTTGGCGCTTGATTTTAATCCGATAAAAACTACGCCATTGCCTGCTGGTGCTGCTGGAAAAATACCTTTTTCCTCAAATTTTACGGAACAAGAATATTGCGATATCGTTGAAAAAATAAAAGGTTATATTTTGGCCGGTGACGTGATGCAGGTATTGCCTTCTCAACGTATGAGCGCACCTTTCTCGCATTCACCTTTAGCTTTATATCGTGCTCTAAGGATGATTAATCCTAGTCCTTATATGTATATTTTAAACTTGGATGATTTTCATATTGTCGGCTCTTCTCCTGAAATTCTAGTACGTGTAGATCAAGGTAAAATCACCTTAAGACCCATTGCAGGCACGAGAAGGCGCGGTAAAACAAAGGAAGAAGATTTAGCGCTTGAAAAAGAGCTTTTGAATGATCCAAAAGAAATTGCAGAGCATGTCATGTTGATTGATCTGGGACGCAATGATGTTGGTCGCATTGCACAGTCAGGCACTGTGAAACTCACCGATAAAATGGTGGTTGAGCGTTACTCGCATGTGATGCACATTGTGTCTAATGTTGAAGGTGACCTTCAAGAAGGACTGAGTGCCTTAGATGTTTTAAAAGCAACTTTTCCGGCCGGTACTTTAACGGGTGCGCCTAAAATTCATGCAATGGAATTACTTCATCAGTTAGAGCCGATAAAAAGAGGGGTTTATGGCGGGGCTGTGGGATATCTTACGTGGCAAGGAGATTTAGATACGGCTATCGCCATTAGAACGGCCGTTATCAAAAATAATGAAATTCATGTTCAGGCAGGGGCGGGCATTGTGGCTGATTCTATTCCTCATCTTGAATGGAAAGAAACCTTAGATAAAGGACAAGTATTACTAAGCGCAGCTGAGTTACTTTTGGTATAAGTCCTACTAATTTAGATTAATGAGGCTTTTTATGTTGGTGATGATCGATAATTATGATTCTTTTACTTTTAATATTGTGCAATATTTAGCAGAGCTTGGCGCGGATGTGCGCGTATTTAGAAATGATGAAGTGACGCTTTCTGCAATAGAAAATTTAAATCCTTCACATTTAGTTATTTCACCTGGCCCTTGCACGCCAAATGAAGCAGGAATTTCAATGGATGCGATTCGTCATTTTGCGGGTAAACTACCTATTTTGGGTGTTTGTTTGGGGCACCAAAGTATTGGTCAGGTTTATGGGGGAAAAATTATTCTGGCAAAAAAAGTAATGCATGGTAAAACTTCTTTAATTCATCATACGAATGAGGGCGTATTTTTTGGGCTACCGAATCCTTATATCGCGACACGTTACCATTCTCTTGTTATCGAGCAATTAACCTGCCCTCAAGTTTTGAAAGTCACCGCATGGACAGAAAATGCCGAGGGTGAAAGAGATGAAATTATGGCGGTAAAGCATGTTGAATTAGCTGTTCAAGGCGTACAATTTCATCCTGAATCAATTTTGACCGAACACGGCCACGCCTTGTTAAAAAATTTTTTAGATCAGGTTTAAGATAATGAATATTAAGCAGACAATTAAGTCTTTAGTTGAAAGAAGAGATCTTAGTCGCGAGTCAATGCGTGACTTAATACAAGCAATGTTATACGGGGAAATAACGCCCGTGCAAATAGCCGGTATTTTAGTTGCCCTGAGAATGAAAGGAGAGACAGTTGACGAAATCGTCGGTGCCGCTCAAGTGATGAGAGAACTTTCGTTAAAAGTGGAGGTGGATCATCCTTATCTTATCGATACGTGTGGTACGGGAGGCGATGAGTCTTCTACTTTTAATATCTCAACAGCCAGCGCGTTAGTTGCAGCAGCAGCGGGGGCGAAAGTTGCAAAACATGGTAATCGTTCTGTTTCAAGTCAATGTGGTAGTGCTGATATTTTAGAGGCGGCAGGCGTTTTTTTAGGTTTAAATTCAGAGCAAGTTGCAAGGTCAATCACCTCTGTGGGTGTGGGGTTTTTATTTGCGCCTCAGCATCATCAGGCAATGAAACAAGTGGTGCTACCAAGAAAAGAACTAGGTTTGCGTACTATTTTTAACTTGTTGGGGCCGCTAACGAATCCTGCTCAGGCAAAAAAACAGGTCTTAGGTGTATATGCACCTGAATGGGTTCCTATCATTGCAAATGTATTAAATAACTTAGGCACACAGCGTGCCTTGGTTGTTCATGGTAATGGTTTGGATGAGGTAACCATAGAAGGTGATACGCATGTATGTGAATTGAAGCAAGGAGAGGTACATTGTTACCAAGTATCGCCGGCATCGCTGGGTGTCGTCGGGCATTCTCTTGATATCGTTAAGGTGAATTCAATTGAAGAAAGCTTGGCTTTATTTAAGTTGGCGCTGGGTGAAACAAGAAAAAAAATACATCCTGCACAAGATATTCTTGCTTTAAATGCTGGTGCTGCCATTTACGTTGCAGGTCTTGTTGATCAATGGAAGCGTGGCGTTGAATTTGCCTATGATCTTATTTTTTCAGGGCAGGCTTTCCAAAAATTAGAAGAGTTAATTGAATTTACAAATGTTTGCAAGATGAGTTTAGATGAAAGAAATAGCTGATATTTTAAAGAAAATTATTGAAAGAAAAAAAGAAGTTGTTAGATTGCGCAAAAGTATTGTCTCGCATGATTTTTTGTATGCGCAAATAAGCAAGTGCGGGCAGGTAAGAGGTTTTGTTGCTGCTGTTGAGCAAAAAAAAGCGCAGGGGCAGTCTGCGGTTATTGCTGAAATTAAAAAAGCCTCTCCTAGTAAAGGGGTTATTTGCAAGGATTTTAATCCTGAAGTAATTGCTGCTCAGTATGAAGAAGCAGGGGCTGTTTGTTTATCTGTTTTAACTGAAGAAGATTTTTTTCAGGGCCATGATGATTATTTAAAGAGTGCAAAAAAAGCCTGCCATCTTCCAGTGTTAAGGAAAGATTTTATTATCGATGAATATCAAATTGTTGAGTCTCGCGTTATGGGGGCGGACTGTATTTTATTAATCGTCGCTGCCCTTTCTTTTTCTGAATTAAAACACTTCTATGAGCTGGCTTTGCGTATTGGTTTAGATGTACTTATTGAGGTTCATGATGAAGAAGAGCTAAGGCAGGCGTTACAATTAAATCCTACCTTAATTGGTATTAATAATAGAGATTTAAAAACATTTAATGTAACCCTTGAAACAACTTTTAACTTACTTAAATTTATTCCAGAAAAAACGATTGTTGTTTCAGAAAGCGGTATTCTTGATAAAAAGTCAGTTAATGATCTAAAAGATAAAAATGTGAATGCTTTTTTAGTCGGTGAAGCTTTTATGAAAACGGCTCATCCTGGCCTTGCATTAAAAACGTTATTTTTTTGACAAAAAATGACTCTTTTATAATTAAAAATAGATAAATTGAGTCAAAGGTAATCTTTTGTTTTGGGGGTGAAATCACACTTTAAAATCTTGGCTTTCTCTTTTCTGTTTTAATCATTTATCGCTGCTCATACTTAGAATGTAATTTTTTTTATATTTTAAGGAAGCCTCTACTTAGGGACGAAGTACCGTTTTTAAGCGTTGTTTGAGGTCAGATGTATGAGCAGTAAACTGGTCGTTCTGATGTTGGCATTAATCCTCGCAGGTTGCGGTGGCGGTTCAAGCGCTGGCAGTAGCCCAAAAGTGCCTGTTGCGAATTCAGAGCAAATTGTCACAACTTCTATTGAAGAAGCAGGGTCGGTTGTTTTAACAACAGCCGCGCAGCAAGGGAAAGAAAAATATAGTAAAGCTTGCGTAAGCTGCCATGGCGAAGAAGGCCTGGGTGGAAAAAATATTCCCTCTCTTCATTTTATTGCGGAAGAAAATGCTTCACTCGTTCCATTGCTCACTCCGCATGTTCAAGCTATGAAAATTGAGTGTGATGCAGCTTGTTTAAGCAATGTTTCAGAATATATTTTAGGCAGTTGGTCTGTTGATGAATTTCTTGAGAATACCGGGAAAGAGCGATATAACGCTTATTGTTCAACTTGTCATGGTGATCAAGGTGAAGGTGGTATTGGCGGTAGTTTAGAGCCTGTAAGCTGTAAGCGATGTGGAGAGCTTCAAACTCTTATTAGCACGATCGATACCACCATGCCGCCTAGCGCTGAAAGTATTTGTAATGCAGAGTGTTCCTCTGATATTGCCCGATTTATTTCAGCTGGTTTTATTCAGCCTAAAATTATTGCAGCGCTTGCGACCACTGCACCTGTTACGACAATACCTGTTACGACGACACCTGTTACGACGACACCTGTTACAACAACCGTTCCCCCTATACCGACTATTCCTGCAACACCCACTATTCCAGTCAGCCAAGTTTCTTCTGAATGTAAAACTTCTTTTGCACAATTTAATAATTTTATTGTGAATATTTTAGATAAGAAAGGGCAGGATGCGCAGTCTTGTGTTACTTGCCATAGCATGCCTCTTGCAAAATTCACCCTGAAAACAATGACGCCTTCGAGCAATATTGAATTGAATTTTGACGTGCTTGCTAAATATATTGCGCAAGTTGATAAGGCTGAAGCACTGATGGTGAGTAAACCTGCGACGGACAGCGTTACGCATGGTGGCGGTAAAAGATTCGCTAAAGATGGCGAAGAATATAACGCACTATTACAGTGGGTTCGTCTTGTAAATAATAGTGGTTGTAAGGCAACCTTTGCACCAGCACCAGCACCAGCACCAGCACCAGCACCAGCACCAGCACCAGCACCAGCACCAGCACCAGCACCAGCACCAGCACCAGCACCAGCACCAGCACCAGCACCAGCACCA
>CAMAPQ010000101.1 GCA_945860125.1 Klebsiella pneumoniae | reverse complement strand
AATCCAACAGTAAGATGGGTTTTTTCTTATTTTCATGGGATTCACGTGCTAATAATCCAGGAGGTGCAGAACATAATATTAAATCTAAATGAAAACCATGCGTTGCTGATCGAATTAATGGGGCAAAAATATAAAAAATATTATGCATGATTCAAAACGCCAGTATGCGGAATGTGAGATAGAAAATAAAAATTTAACTATTCGTTCTTTTGATACAAGAGATGCTGACATTTGGGGGCAAAGATATTGGGCAGTAATTGGTTTTATGGTAAAAGCTAACATATCATGCTGAGTCGTATCTTTAATTTCTGGCAAATGATCACGCCAACTCGAGAACAGAAAAAAACTTCATTTTTACCGTGACACGACTCTTTGCCGGCGCTGCAATTCGTTCAAAAATTGTACTAGCTGGCGTTCGTGCTGGCTTTCCATTTTTAAAAACATAATACCTATGTGGGTGACTTTATGTTCTGGTGTTTGGCGCCAATGCATAATTTTCCCCTGACATATAATCTCCGTTCCATTTGGTATCCGTATTTTGCCGCTGGAATAGAGGTCACCGCGTTCTAGTTCGTGTGGTAAGGGGTTGTTGATTCGTAACCGTGCGCCGCTAATTGACAAATCTGCTACTTGGCCACTTAGAAAAAATTTAACGGGATGTTTGAGGCTAATTGTGGTGGACATACTGATAGGGATTTTAACTCTGAAGGCATTACGCAGCTGAATTTGTTCAATCGCTCGTGGAAACTCACACTGATGAGAAGTGCCTTCTGGTAACCTATTCGTTTGTATAAAGCGTGATTTAAACTGGTGGTTTACCCCATTCACATCAACAGAGAAATGTAGAATGGCGCCAGGTATTAGGCATCTTTTCGATGTCTCTGGGCAAATTTCTTCGAAAAAAAACTGCTTATTTTCAAGATCAACATACAGAATGCCGGTAGAAAAGGTTGTAACCTCACCTCCACTTTCTAGCACAGCGATGTTCATCAATTGATTCTGATCTCGATAGCGAGTCAGCCATACTGGAATCATCTTGCCGTGGGTTAAATTAGTTGATGCGATTGCGTCAGAACCTTGGGTATCGTTATTAAACCAGTGTTTTATTTTTTTCAGTAACATATTAAGTATAGGCAGCTTGGCTGATAGAGTAGTTTTATTGTAGCTTAATGTATTTTAGCAGGTTATGTGCTTGTTGTGATACCGTAACGCGCGCTGTCACTTTGGCTTTATTGCAGCAGGTTTCACGCTTTTTTATTTAAATTTCGCAAGTGATCACCCCGAACTCACGCTAAATAAATCCCAGGTACATTCATAGTTATCTGTCGTTAACATCCGGCCACCGCGTAGCGAATAACCCTGGTCAGGATTTCCAGATGCGTCAATATCGCCCCCACAAGGTAAGCTTTTCGTTGAGTATTCATACTGAAACTCTCCAAAAAGGTGAGCCGTTTAAAGTTGAGTTGATTTGCACAGTTTGTTCCTCTCGTAGGTTGTGAAGGGAGCAGATCAAACTTAAAGCGATGGAAAAAGGTAAAACACTGATGCGCATGCGATCCGTACTGTTCAACCCCATATTTTTAAAGCCAACTGGCTTGCAACAAATAAAACGAGGCTACCGGTAAGTAGGGCTGCAAAACGTGGCGAGATGAACTTTAACATCATTAAATTACCCAGTTGCCCCCCCAAAAAAGCGCATAAAGGTAAATAGCCGTAATCTAGCAAAGCACTTGCTACAAGCCCTTTTTGTAGCTGTCCTACAAGCCCTGCCATTGAGTTGAGCAAAATAAAAAGCGACGTGAGACAGGCAATCTGCTTAGGAGACCCTGCCCGCAAGTGATAAAGTATCGGCGCAAGATAAATACCGCCACCAATACCAGTAACCCCTGCGCAAAAACCAAGAACACCCCCAAGCAAAAAACTAAAGCGCGCAGGAATTGCTTGATAACATGTAAAATTTTCATCGTAACGTCGATGCTGAATTAAAATACGAAGACCAGATAACAGCAGCGCCCAGAAAAGCATTTGCACAAAAAATACTTTATCAATAACAATGCGGCCGCCTAAATAAGACAAAGGAATAGAGGAAACGACCAGCGGCCATAATAGTTTTAATTTTAAATGCCCTGCACGCACATAATGAAAACTACTACCCGAAACGACCACAATATTACAAACCAGCGCAATAGCAGGAATAAACTGAAAAGGAAGATCCCACAGCACCAGCAAGGCAAGATAAGATGAACCACCACCAAAACCTACGCTGGCATAAATTAAGGCAACAACTGAAAATAAAAGCGCCAACACACCCAAACTCATTCACTTTTTAATTTGTCTTTTAATCGTCCAAAAAATCCTTTTGTCGTTGATAAATTTGTCGCTGATATATTTTTCGCTGATAAAACAGAAGGGGGTTCATTGTTAGCAACGCCATTGACTAGCCTATTATTTGGCTCTGCTTTCCGCTCAACTTTCTGCTCAACTTTCTGCTCAATATTCTGCTCAATATTCTGCTCAATTAAATCAGCAGCTGCCGGTTCCGGTTGCTGTTTAAAATCATACTGAGCAGCAATTTGCTCAAGCGTATATAAAATAAGTGCATTCGGTGAAAGACGCACACCCGTTTCTTTTTCAACCTTAATAATTACTTTCATGAAAAGTAACGAGTGGCCGCCCACATCAAAAAAGTTATCATAAACATGCACAATTGTCGTACCCACGACTTCACACCAAACGCTGGCGAGATATTTTTCATTAGGCGTTTTAGGTAACCTTCCTTCAACTGTTTCGCTGCTGGTTAGGCCGTATTGCTGCAATGCTTTGCGATCTACTTTTTTATTTGGGGTAAGCGGTATACTTGCCACTTCAACAAAATGCTGGGGCACCATATGACGCGGTAAAACAGAACTTAAAAACTTTCTTAAATCTGTCTCGGCAACCCAAGTACTTTGCTTTTTAGAAAAATAAGCAATTAGACGAAAATCACCAGGCACTACTTCACGAATAATCACCGCAGCGTTTTCAATCGACTCATGCTGTAAAAGCGTAGATTCAATTTCGCCTAATTCGATACGAAAACCCCGCAATTTAACTTGGTTATCGATTCTATTCATATAAACAAGATTGCCGTCTCGCTTGAGAATCGCGCGATCGCCTGTGCGGTACAGCCTCATAATATTTTCAGCAATGGGTACATTGATAAAACGTTCTTCTGTGAGTAAGTCACGCTCATGGTAACCCACCGCAAGACCTGATCCGCCAATATATAATTCACCCGCCACACCAACCGGTACTAACATGCGACGCGCATTTAAAATATAAATTTGCGTATTAGCAATAGGTTTACCAATGCACTTAGCCTGACTTGCGCTTTCTACTTTAAAACAAGTTGACCAGACAGTGGTTTCCGTAGGACCGTACATATTCCATAGCTCTTTACAATGCGACAATAAAACAGAAGCAAGCGTTTCATCGAGCGCTTCTCCGCCGCATAATGCTTTTAGTTTTTTAGAGCCTTCCCAGCCTGCCTGCACCAGGCTACGCCAGGTTGTGGGTGTTGCTTGTAACAGCGTAATTCCTTCTTTTTCAATACAGTGTGTCAATGCTTGCGCATCTTGCGTCATTTTACGATCAGCAATCACCACTTGCGCACCTGTAATAAGCGGTAAATATAGCTCTAATACGGCAATATCAAATGATAATGTGGTAATTGCAAGTAACTTATCTTGACGGTTAAGACCGGGTTCTTGCTGCATACTCAGCAAGAAATTCGTCACCGCCTCATGAGGAATAACCACCCCTTTTGGTTTACCTGTTGAGCCTGAGGTATAAATCATATAAGCCGCATCTTGCGCTTTAATTTCTATCGCTAAAGGCTGATCATTTTGCGCACTATTCCAAGTACTTTCATGCTCATCCAAAACAATAATCACAACGTTTTTATGATTGGAGACAAGCGCCATTGCTTTATTTTTATTAGCGGCATCTGTTAAGAGATAAGTTAAGCCTGAATCTTCTATCATGTATTGCAAACGATCTTCAGGATACTCAGGATCAAGCGGCACATAACAAGCACCCGCCTTTAAAGCACCCAATACACTTATGAGCATATCAATAGAGCGATGGGTCAGAACCCCTATTTTTTGTTGATGCTTAAGCTTTAATGCAAGCAGATGCACAGCTAAACGCTTTGATTTCACTTCTAGCGATTCATAGGAGATAACGTGCTCCTGGCAACTTGCGGCAATACTTAAACTGTGCTCATTCGCCACAGCACTAATAAGCTGGGTAAAAGGTACAAAATGTCCAAAGTTTTTTCTCGTGTGATTCACTTTACTCACAATAAAATCACGTTCTTCATCGGGAAGAAAATTTAATTTTTCAATGGGAAAAACGATATTAGCAGCAATGGAGCTTAACCAAGTTTCAAACTGCTTCAGGCGCATTTTAATCGTGTCTTCATCAAATAAATCTGTGTTAAACGCACACTGAAATACCATTGATTTTGATGAGGGCTCCACATTAAAACTAATCTCAAAATTCTCAAAAGAACGAGGATTAGAGTTAAATTTTGTCTGTATTCCCTCATAACGATAAGGCTCATCCGACGCCTGATCGACATTAAATAAAATAGACATTAACGGCACGCGGCCCGGCTCTCGTTTTATTTTAAGGCGAGAAATTAAACTACCGTAGGTGAAGTTTTGATGATCATAAGCGGCATAAAGTGTTGCTTTTGTCGCAGTTAAAAAATCTTGAAAAGATTGGCCTGCTTGCACACTGTTGCGAACCGATAAAACATTAACGCAATGCCCCACTAACTTTGGCATTTCAGCAGATAAATGCCCAGCAGATAAAATGCCCATGACAATATCTTCTTGCTCTGTTAAGCGATGAACATAAGCGACAAAAGCACTATAAAGAAGCGTAACCATCGAAGTTCTTTGGCCAATCGCAAGCTTCTTAAGCAAATCAAGCAAACCGGAAGGTACCGCATGATCTATTCTCATGCCTTTGAAACTTCTTTCAATTGCATGGGGTCTATCGGTTGGAAAATTCAACATCGCAGGCTCGTTGGCATAAAGCGCTAACCAGTAGTCTTGGCATTTTTTTTGGTCTTGAATGTTATTTTGTTGCCATGCGACATAATTATAAAACTGTGGCGCTTGCGGTAAAGAAGCCGTGCGATGATTTAATCTTGCGGTATATAAATCACCTAACTCTCTTACCAGTACAGACATTGACCATCCATCCATAATAATATGGTGAAGGGTTACGATACAGCGATACTCATGCGCCCCTAACTTAATCAGCTTAATATACCCTAGCGGGCCATTGATAAGATCAAACGGTGTCTCAACTGCTTTTCGACAAAACTGTCGGAAAACTTCTTGCCTTTTTTCACCCTCAAGATGAGAAATATCTACTTTTTCATAAGGAAAAATAAAGGTAGGGTCGAAAATAATATGCTCGCCCTCTTCGCTAAAACGTGTCTGTAAAATATGATGCCGGCAGGTTAAATCATGCACAGCCGCAGCAAAAGCTTCTTCATTCATGTGGCCTTCAAATGTGAGCGTAATTGACTCATTAAAAGCACAACTTGCCTCCTGACCAAACTGCGCAGAAGCCCAAATTTCTTTTTGTGATTCTGTCGCTTCAACTTCATAACGCCCAGTGAGTACACTGCTTTTATTCTTAATTTTTGTAACATCAAGGCTTACAGCGTTATGTGCCTGAATAAGACCCTCCGCCAATAACAAGACCAGCGCCTCTTCAAATGCCTTAACTAAATGGTCAAAATCGCCAGAGGAAAGTGCCGTTGTAACAAACCATGTGCGCCCTTCTGCAATGTGAATACCGCTTAAACGCAGCATCGCATAGAGTAGGCCTTGAAAAGCAAAGTCAGCAGGGAAATTGATTCTAAAAGCAGAACTGAAATAGGAAAAGGAAATATCGAGATTCAACTTTGTTGTGACTTGTTGAAAGCGCTCAATCAAAATTTTGGTCGATTCATTTGTTTTCTCTTGCAGCGTCGAACCTTGCTCTTTTAAGTACAACAAAGTCGCTTTTGCCGCCGCCATGGTTAAAGGATGCCTTACAAAGGTACCTGCAAAATAAGTCACCCCGACTTCAGGCTCGGATTGATCGCCAAACTGCCAAAAACCGCCATCTAGCGCATCCATAAACTTAGCTTTACCTGCTATCGCGCCGATTGGCATGCCGCCGCCTAAGACTTTACCGTAAGTGGCAATATCTGCCTTAATACCAAAGTAAGCCTGTGCGCCGCCTAAGTGTGCTCTAAAACCGGTAATCACCTCATCCATGATGAAGGCAACCCCGTTGCTCTCAGTAATTTTGCGTAATTCCCGCAAGAAAGCGGCTGGCTGCAAATGTAAATTACGGCTTTGAACAGGCTCAACGATAACAGCCGCTAGTTCATTTGCAAGATCACTAATTGCTTTGAGTGATTCTGGATTTCCGTACTCTAGAACAATAATATTTTCGACAGCCTGAGGATTAATACCCGCCGCTGCCGGCACTGATTTTTTACCGCCTGCCCGCACAATAACTTCGTCATTAATGCCGTGATAAGCCTCATTAAACATCACCACTTTTTTACGCCCCGTTACCGTGCGCGCAAGACGTAATGCACCTAATACCGCTTCAGAACCGGTATTACAAAATACAACACGCTCATTTGCCGTCAGCTCACAAAATAGCTCGGCAACCTCGCCCGCCAAAGGACACTGCGGCCCTATCTCAATACCTGCTTGCAATTGTTGCTGCATAGCTTGTTGAATAAAGGTCGGATTATGCCCTAGCAATGTCGCGCCAAAACCATTTGTCATATCTATATATTCACGGCCATCAATATCCCACACTTTTGAGCCTAAAGAACGCTCGACGACAATAGGATAAACCAGTTCTTTTAAGGCAGGAGAAAAGCCCGAAACCACACGAGGATCAGCAAGAATTTTGCGATACTTTGCTGTGTATTCCTTGGAATTCTTGGTGGCTGCAACATAATTATTAATGAATGCATTAATGAATTGATGCTGGGCGTCAGTCGTTGTTATTTTTGCTTTGCTAATTTTAACTTGTGCGCCAAACGCTTTAGGCGACTCTTTGACAAGCTCAGGGCGAGGGGATTCAGGTTGAGCAACAGGTAACATTTGATTAGCCTGAACAGCTAAGGTAGCAGACTGAAAAGGCTGCCCCTGCAAAAGCGCTAATTGCTGAGACATCAACTGCATTTGGCTGTTAATCACTTGTGCAATTAAGCTGCTGTTTTCTCCAGGAACACCACTAAGGGATGGTATAGATACAGTGGGAGTAGACGCTACAGCCTGTGTCATATTTGCACTATATCGCATTGCCTGAGCATTTGAGACGAATGGCAGCTGGGGTGCCTCAGGAAGATAAAGATGCGCTGGCAAATTTCGGTCTAAATATTCAGCAAGCGCCTGAACCGTAGAAAGCTCATCCATTAGTTCACGAAAACGAATATCAAGGGAAAATTTTGCTTTCAGCTCGCTGGCAACTTGCGTTAAAAAAAGCGAATCCAGCCCCAGCTCTAAAAAGTGCACGGTATCATGCTCTTCGAGCATTTCAATGCCAGATAATTCAGCAAATAGCCGTCTTAATGTTGC
>CAMAPQ010000100.1 GCA_945860125.1 Klebsiella pneumoniae | reverse complement strand
TGACATCAAAAGGTAAGCACTTTTCTTCTATCACATTAACCATCAACAACCGGATAGCATCAGAAACAGATAGCCCCATTCTTGATAGAACCTTCACCGCTTTCTTCTTTGTTTCAGAGTCGATACGGGCACGCACATAAGTATCAGCAGCGCTCACAACTTCACCTCACAGAAATTAAAAATATTGCCTCACATGATAAGTTATTTATGACCACAAATATTCACAACTAAAGAGCCATCATATCGCGCACGTATATGAAATAATAATAATACTCATTTAGTAGCTGGATATTAAATATTGATTGAATATTTATAGTGGCCATCAAGCGCGCTGATGAGTCTACAACCTGATACAGTTTCGCTTTTACGTTTTGAGCGGCAATAATGATTATTTATTTGTGACTAAAAAATAAAATTAGTTCTCATTTTAAAGTATAAATAAATAGTGAATCCAAAGAGGTAGCGCTGATTTTTTTGGGGTATAAATACGGGGTATTATCTTTATTGATAGTAATAACAAACCTATAAAAATAGGCATTTTTTAATAAAAGCCGACTCTCTCTTCCGGCACCACTATTTTTATCAAAGATGATGGAAACTAGAAACAATAAAATTACTTAGAGTTTTAGATAATCCAAAGGCATTAAAAAACCCGCACTAACGCGGGTTTTTTAATGCCTTTTTTAAATAAAAAATAGTAAAGACTAAGTCGGTGGTGTCGGTGGTGTCGGTGGTGTAAAGAATGCAGTAAAATATTGAATCACACCCATAAAAGTATTACCTACGGGCGCAAAAAAGTTACGAATTCTTTGACCAAAAATAACAGGTGGCAGCACAACGGGATCAGCCATAGGTGCGGGTATAATTGGGTCAGCATGAGCACTTGGAAGAAGTGCTCTCATGAGTCGTGTTGAAATAGCCCCGAACGGATTATTTTCAAGAAGCGCATGTATTAAACGAAGCTTATCATCGTTAGCAAGATCGCGTATTGCGGGGCGAAACTTATCGACAATCGACGCTGCAATGGTATCAAGCTCGTGAGAAGTAAAGTTATTAATAGCGGTGTCCATAATATAGGCCGCTAATTCGCCAAAAATTTGATTTATATCCCCTTTATTCCTTGTGATCATGCTCACTAAGCATGCCGCTTCCGTTGGCCCCTGATCAAGCATGCCGTCGATTAAACGCGTGGCTTGCGCAGATGATATTTGAGCCAGCTGCCCAATAACTGACGAGGAAGGATCATGATCAAGCGCATCATGAAAAACATCCTCAGGCTCAGGCGGATTAGCCAGCCTAGAGCCTTTCACCCCATCGCATAGCGTATTAGTGGCATTTAACAGATTTTCTAAATCTCGACGTTCAAAATTAGTGTTAGCAACAACACTTTGCGTCGTCTGTGAAAGATTATGCATAGTTGAGATGATTTGCTTTTTTAGATCAGGATCAGGATTAACCTGCTCAACAATCCGCGGCAATCCAGCAGCAACATCTTGAAGCGTATTAAAAAACGCCTCGCCATCAGACGTTTTGCTAAAGTCCATTAACTCCCTAACAACGCCTTTGTTATTTTCTAAAAAAGTCATTGCAACTGAAGCCGCTATCTGCCCTTCTGGCGATAATAAGTATTGAGCGCTTCTAAAGCCTAGGCTTGCCGTCCCTGTAACACCCTGCATAATATTCGAAGGCATAACAGCGAGCGAATGAGTAAGCTGCACAATAAAATCCCCCCAACCCGCGATTGGTGGTTCACGCATATCCTGCGTAATCTGTCGTGCGTTTGCAGGAGGTTCTTGTATGATTGGGACAACATGAGCTAAAGATCCAGCTGGGGCTGAGTGGCTTCGTTCACGAACATTTTCAGAGGCGCCAAAAGAAGTTGATCCAATTGATCCAGGTTGAGCCATAAGCCCTCCTTCTATTATATTTTTTCGTACTTTTTATTCTATCCTTCTGCGATCTTATGGTTAAATTCTGATGATTTCAATACATTAGCAAAAAATGACAAGTTTAATTTCTGCTAAGCTTCCTCAGCTAGATGAGAATAAAATGGATACTTTGCCTCTTTGATCATCATAAAAGTATGGATATGCGCTTGAAAAATATAAGACTCTTATTAACGACTCTTTTCTTATCTTTATTTAGTATCAATCTATTCGCTCAACCTTTGACAGATTATCTTGCCGTGAAAGAACCACTTTATGAATGGAAACTAATAGATAAAGAAGCCACACCAGACGGCACTGCCTATTTTATTCACTTTGCTTCCCAAACCTGGCTTTCAGGCAAAGAAGTTGATCGCACACTATGGCGCCACTGGATGGTAATTTATGTGCCTAATCGTCTTCGGGAAAAAACAGCCTTACTTTATATTTCAGGCGGCGATAATAAAGATGAATATAAAACGCTCTATCAAGAAAAGTGGTTTGAATTTGCTAAACAATCTGGCGCTGTTGTGGCGGAATTGTTCAATATTCCTAATCAACCCCTGATTTTTAAAAATGACCCAGCACATCAAGAAAGAACTGAAGATGAGATCTTAAGTTTTGGCTGGGCACAGTTTTATAAAACGAATAATCCTGAGTGGTTACCACATTTACCCATGGTAAAAAGTACTGTGAAAGCCATGGATGTGATTGAATCTTTCTGTGCGGATAAAACTAAAAGGCGCTGTCCTGTTACACAATTTATTTTATCGGGTAAATCTAAACGGGGTTGGACAACTTGGCTTACGGCTACTCAAGATAAACGAGTGGTGGGCATTGCCCCGATGGTTTTTGATGTTTTAAATTTTGGCGCTCACCTGCAACACCAATTAGTGAGCTTCGGTGATTTTTCACCTGCACTTAGACCCTATCAAGACCAAGGAATCTTACAAACAAGAGATTCTGTTGAGTTTAATAATACCTTAAAAATTATCGATCCTTTTTCTTATCTGGATAAACTCACACTACCTAAAATGATTATTAATGCAACTGGCGACCGTTTTTTTCCACCTGATTCTTCACAGTTTTATTGGCCAGCGTTAAAAGGCACCAAGCATCTTCGTTATATTCCCAATACTGATCACGCGCTTGATGAGTCGGCTTACATGAGTATCTTAAGTTTCTTTCAAAGTGTTACGCATCATCGTCCCCTTCCTGAATTGACCTGGCAAAAAGAAGCAGATTGTATTAAGTGGAAAACCAATACCGCACCATTAAAAACAACACTATGGAAAGCTGAAAATAATAAAAGAGACTTTCGTATTCAAAGCAGTGCTACTTGGAAAAATTTTCCGCTTGAAGTCACAACAAAAGAACAAGATGGTCTTTTTAGCTACGCTTACTGTTTGAATGATGGCAAAAAAACGACTCTTTATGAAGCAAATATGATTGAGCTACAGTTTGAAAATAAAGAAGATCTTCAGCATCCCATAATTCTTACAACCGAAGTTTATGTAACCTCCCCTAAGACGCCGTTGAATTCGAACTAACCCTCTATTTAACCTATTTTCTGGAAAAAATAGGTTTCTTATTCGGGGATGGTATAAATTATTTTTAAAGAGAAAATATATAAGTTTGCACGATTTGAAGGCATTAAAATATCAAATTGGTTATTGCTTTTAATTAAATCGCATCAAGCTTCAATGGGCAGTTTTGCGTAAGCCCTATTTAAATTGCCATATACCCAAAGTAATTGGAATCACGGTGAGGCGGCAAGAGCGTGAACCCCATGAGCATAGACAAACTATGTGATTGGGGTGAATGAATGCAGCCAACAATGCCGTGTTTTCAATGGCGAAGGGTATAGACTAAAAACCTTAAAAACAACGATGTAAGCCGTTTAAAGCGGCAACACGATAAGCCTCTGCCATGGTGGGATAATTAAATGTTGTGCGCACAAAATACTCAATTGAATTCACGGGACGAGGCTGATTCATAATGGCCTGACCAATATGAATAATTTCAGAAGCTTGATCACCAAAACAATGAATACCTAAAATTTCAAGCGTTTCACGGTGAAAAAGGATCTTCAACATACCGACGGTTTCACCACTAATTTGTGCTCTGGCAATCGTTTTAAAAAAAGCCTGCCCTACTTCATAAGGCACTTTTTCTTTGGTTAATTCTTGTTCTGTTTTACCAATAGAACTAATTTCAGGCAGGGTATAAATACCTGTTGGAACATTAACCACACGAAAAAATTCATCTGGAACTGTAAGCGCAGATCCCACAGAACGTCCCTGATCATAAGCAGCACTTGCCAAGCTCGGCCAACCAATAACATCACCTGCTGCATAAATATGCGGCACAGAGGTTTGATAACGTTCATTTACTTCTATTTTTCCATACGTTGAAGCACGTAAGTTTGCTAAATGAAGGTCAAGCTTATCCGTATTACCTACCCTACCATTACACCAAAGTAACGCATCAGCTCTCAGCTTTTTGCCTGATTTTAAATGCAAAGTGACACAGTGATCATCCATTTCAACTTGTTCATATTCTTCTGCATGACGAATAAGTACACCAATATCTCTTAAATGATAACCAAGGGCATCTGAAATTTCGTTATCTAAAAAATCCAGTAATTTATCGCGCGTATTAACAAGCTCAACTTTCACACCCAAACCACAAAAAATAGAGGCATATTCGCATCCAATTACGCCTGCGCCATAAATAATCATTTTTCTAGGTGTATGCGCAAGTGATAAAATCGTATCGCTGTCATAAATACGAGAATGCGTAAAATCAATATCGCTAGGTCGGTAGGGTCTGGAGCCCGTACAAATTACAACACTGGCAGCTTTAATAACCTCTAATCCACCTTCACGCAAACCAACCTCTAAGGTGTTAGGCTCTAAAAAACGTGCTGAACCAAAATAGAGTTTTACTCTATTTTTTGCGTAAAAATTAGTATGCAAATCCATTTGTGATTGCACAACACGCTCAACTCTTTTTAAAACGTGAGGAAAAGAAAAAGTACGTGGCTCACCGATATCCCGAAATAATTTATCCGTATTAAAGCGAATAATTTGGCGCACGGCATGACGTAACGTTTTAGAAGGAATAGTGCCTAAATGTGTGCAAGCACCGCCAACTTGGCCTTTATCATCTATAACCGCAACGGACTTTCCTTGCTTCGTTGCGCGCATGGCGCAGCCTTCGCCGGCAGGCCCTGCCCCAATGATAACGACATCATATGATGCCTGCATGCTCGCTCTCCTAGTCTTATTATTATTAACAGGACTTACGCAAAACTACCCCAGCTTTGTTATCGCGCTTAGTCGTACGACTTGTACTGCCTTCATCGCGACGCCTTGCTAGGACAGTTTTGCGTAAGTCCTAATTAAATCTAGGAGCAAAATGCTCATTTAACAAATTCTTTAAATAAATCAGTCTGGATCGTTTCAAAACGTCCCTTTTTTTCGCTAATCCAGTAAGCAGCAAGATGATTCGCCTCAGCGATCTTCTTGCCATCTTCCAGGCCAGCCGCCATAAGTGCCGTACACCAACCATCTGCAAGCGCAGCTTGATCGTGCACGACCGTAACAGAAACAAGCCCAGAGGCTACAGGTTGTGCATTATGCGGATTAATAATATGAGACCATTTTAAATGGTCTTTTTCACGAAAATGACGATAACTACCAGAAGTTGCCACACTTTTACCGGACAAAGTTAATAACTTTTGTACCTGTTTTGTTTCTTCAGCAGGCGCCTCAATTGCAATTGTCCAATATTCTATTTCATTGGCTGTTTTCTTTTTATAAGCACTCGCACGCACTTCACCACCTAGCTCAACAAGATAAACAGTGACACCCATGGATTCAAGACGTTCCACTATTTTATCAACGGTATATCCTTGAGCAATCGCATTTAAGTCAATTTTTACCGGTTTTGTTTTCAATACTTTTTTTTCTTTGGCATGTAGCTGTATCGCTTTTGCATCAATATGCTGAAGCAACGTTTTTACTTCATCAACGGTAGGTAAAATAATTTCCTGTTTATTATTACTTTGAGGGCCAAATCCATAGGCTTCTACAGCCTCGCCAACCGTTACATCAAAATAACCCAAAGAATGCTCATTTAAAAATAAAGAAAGCCCTAAAATATCAAAAAGCTGTGAAGATAAAAGAAGCCATTGGTTAATAGGCGCACGATTAAGATAACTAATTTCTGAATCAGTTCGATAACCACTCATTGCTCGGTCGATTTTAAATAGTACCGCTTGAATATTCTTATCAATTTCTTTATACGTTAAGCGATCAGGTAATTGTAACGTGATATGATACGCTGTACCTTGTGCCGCTCCCTCAAAATAAGATAATTGTGGCGGCTGGGTAAAATTACAGCTTGTCAGCATTAATACAAAAAAAGAAAAAAAGAAAAAATGCGGTAAAGATCTCAACTATAAAACCCACCCTGAAAAAGACATAAATGTAAAAGACATTAAACCCATAATCATAAATACAATAGCAGGATTTTGCTAGGAATTCAGGCATAGAATTGCATTATTTACCTGCATACAGTCCGAATTTAAATCCGATAGAACGATTATGGAAAGTGATGAATGAAGAGGTTAGGAATAATGTATTTTTTAGCAGCGCCAAGGAATTTCGCGAAGCAATAGGGAATTTTTTTGAGGCTAAATTACCAAAAATATTGCCGAATTTGAGGCAAAGAATAAATGATAATTTTGAAATGGCATCATACGCTTTTTGATTTCCGATAGGTATATACCGTTCCACGCAAAGACGCGTAGAGCCAAATGATCACCGCCCCATTTTGGGGCTTGCAGAGTTCCCGGTAACGAAATGATAGGAAAGAGAGAGAGTGGATTCCAATAGATGTGTTCTTATTGTATTAAGAGATGCACACGCCAATTCAGAAACTGAGTACGGTGAAAAGCTCATAGAGAAGGGTTACCGGGTTGAGTATGTGGCTTGCGGCGGGGATCCTGTCCCCTCCATCAGGCATTTTTCTCCTATCACAGTCTGCTTTCAGTTCGATTATCCGGATTTGCTGGGCCTTAATGATATGCGGAGGGCAAAACAACTGCTCCCTTCGATTCCCATCCTGATGGTTACCCTCGCCCATTCGGAACAGCTCGCTGTGTGGGCGTTTCGAACCCGCATCTGGGACTACTTTGTCCAGCCTGTCGATACATCGCGGCTGCTTGACGTCATGGATACCTTGAAAAATATCAGGCAGGGCCTGCCTGGCGACGGGGCAACCGCAGCACGCACGTCGCTCGACCTGATCAATGCGATCCCTCCTGAAGCTCGCTTTCGCTGCAGCGGCGACCGGGAAAAACAATTGGTCGTCGAACGCACACTGGATTATCTGGATGCAAATCTGCATAAAAGAATCGTCCAGGCAGAGGTTGCCGACCTCTTTGGGCTTAGCGTCTTTCAATTCAGCCGTCTTTTCAAACGTATAACTCAGGTTACCTTTCAGGCATGCCTGCTAACCCGAAGAATCGATAAAGCCAAGCGCCTTTTGGCAAATCCCAAGGTCTCCATCACCGACATCTGTTTTACCGTTGGCTTCCAGGATCCATCCTATTTCGCCCGTATTTTTCAGCGCCATACCGGCCTTACTCCTTCGCGTTTCCGCCTGAGTCTGACTACGCCTCCAGCTGTCACAAAAGCCACATCGCCGGATTCTGCCCACGCCTATAGCAAGATCAGCATAGTATGACATAATATGCGCCTTCATTTTTTCTTTCAGGTATGGAGGCCCATTCAATGACATATCCTCTTCTATTCAGACAAAAATTATTTGAAACTAAAACGAAAAAAAACCTCACTTTTGAACAAACCTCTCAATTGTTCAGCATTTCAATGAAAACCCTATTTCGTTGGCATAAAAAAATACAGCCCTGCATGACTCGACGTCTTTATACTCAGAAAATTGATTTGGAAGC
>CAMAPQ010000099.1 GCA_945860125.1 Klebsiella pneumoniae | reverse complement strand
GATCTAACCGTTTAATATCTAAATCTTCCATGTGTATCTCTCTCATTTCAGCCGCAATTATGAATGCAAACATAAAACTATGAAGATACCACTAACGTTACATTATTTAAAATAAATAATGGCTATTTGAGGGGCGCTCAATGCGGGTAGTGACTCTCCTCTAAATATTTTACGAGAAAATTCTACTTTTCAACTCACTTATTTTTCGGGGGGATTACCGTTGATTTAAAAGATTTTGCTATATTCACCTCAACCACATGTGTTCGATAATCATTAACGAGATTAATGCGCTCGCTTTTTTGCTTTATCCCATCAAGTATCATAGTAATGCTCGTTGCGCTTTCAACGTGTGTTTGTATCACTGTGATTTGGTAGGTGGTTTCCTCATAGCGGTAATGAAGGGTATATTTTGTCCAATGATCAGGTAGGCAAGGCAGAATCTGTAGATCATTTCCCTCTCTTTTTAAACCGAGTAATGACTCGGTAATTAATCGATATAACCAGCCAGCAGAGCCTGTATACCAAGTCCAGCCCCCTCGCCCTGTATGGGGCGGTGCGCCGTAAACATCTGCCGCAACAACATAGGGTTCAGTTTTATAAAGGTTGACGCGCTCTTTCGTTAAACCATGATTTAATGGGTTGATAATATCCAGTAACGTCCATGCTCTCACATTATCATCAAGTGCTGCAAAAGCCATAGCTGCCCACACGGCCGCATGTGTATATTGACCCCCATTTTCACGTACACCTGGTACATAGCCTTTAATATAGCCAGGGTTTAAATTTGATTTATCAAAAGGAGGGTCAAGTAATTGAACGAGCCCCTCATTACGGCGTACCAAATGTTTATCAAGACTATTCATTGCTATATGCGCACGTTCAATATCGCCACCGCCCGATAGCACAGACCAGCTTTGTGAAATGGAGTCAATCATACACTCAGCATTTGTAGACGAACCTAAAGGCGAACCATCATCAAAAAAAGCGCGCAAGTACCACTCACCATCCCATCCATGTTGTCGCAAGTTAAGTTGTAATTGTGCTGCTTCTTTTTGGCAACGCTCAAAAAATGGTACATCTCCACGTAATTGAGCAATTTTTGCAAAAGAAGTTAATACCTCATATAAAAAGAAACCCAACCATACACTTTCGCCTTTACCATGTTCGCCAACAAGATTCATTCCATCGTTCCAATCGCCAGAGCCCATCAAGGGTAAGCCGTGATCACCAAAACGTAAGCCATGCAAAATAGCACGGACGCAGTGTTGGTATAAGCTCGCACTTTCCGTGCATTGACCCGGCAAATCATAATAAGATTCTTCATCAGCGTTTAGTTTGCGACTTTCAAGAAACGAGGCGTTTTCATCTAGTACACCAGTATCACCCGTCGTTACAATATAACGATGCGTTGCTAACGGTAGCCACAAATAGTCATCAGAACAACGGGTGCGAACACCTCTTCCAAAGGGCGGATGCCACCAATGTTGCACATCACCTTCTGGAAATTGGCGTGTTGCACAACGCAATAAATGCTCTCGCATAAGGCTTGGTTTGGCGTGCACCAACGCCATGACATCCTGTAATTGATCGCGAAAACCAAAAGCACCGCCTGACTGATAAAAGCCACTTCGTGCCCAAATCCGACACGCAAGTATTTGGTAAACGAGCCAGCCATTGGTTAAGACATTTAAAGCAGGATCAGGTGTTTCGATTTGTAGTATGCCAAGCGTTTGCTTCCAATATTGATGTACTTTTTCCAGTGCTATTTGTGCTGACCCGGTTGCGCGTCGTTTTCGTGCCAAGGTAATAGTTTGATTAAGCTCGCTTCCCACGCCTAATCGAAAGACGATTTCACGTGTTTTTCCTTGTTCCAGCTCAAAAGGAATTTGAATGGCCCCGCAAGGATCTAAGCCTGCGCCTGTTCTACCTGATAGCCGTAAGCGAGACATTGCCGCAGGATTTTTAAGTGTGCCATTGCGGCCAATAAACTCAGCGCGATCACCGCTAATTGTCCGAGCAGGATCTTCTGCATCAAAAAAAGCAACATATTTTGCAAATTCAGTGTTATAGGGATTGCGTGCAAGTAGAGCGCCGCTATTTTCATCAATTTCAGTGACAATATGCATGGCTGATTTTGGCGCTAAATCACCTAAAACCCATTCAATATAACCTGTTACAGAAAGCTGTCTTTTACTGCTAGAAATATTTTTCACCTTAAGCACGCAAAACTTAATGGCTTCTTCTAAATCAACATAAACCCACAGCTCTGAATAAATCCCCTCTTCGGTATGTTCAAATACGCTATAACCAAAGCCATGTCGTGTGATGTAGGGTGTATTTCCGCCGCACGGTTGTAGCGTGGGCGACCAGAAGTGCCCGCTTTTCTCATCACGCAGATAAAAAATTTCGCCGCCAACTGAACCAATTGTGTCTTCTTTCCATGGCGTGAGCCTAAATTCATGTGCATTTTCGCTCCAAGTATAAGCAAGCCCACTTTCTGATATAACCGTGCCCAATAGCGGATTAGCGATTACGTTGACCCAAGGAAGGGGCGTCATTTTCCCCTGCGAACTTTTAATAACATATTCGCGACCATCTGGTGTAAATCCACCTAAGTGATTAGCAAGAATAAGCTCATCATGTTTAGACGTGTCGCTTGCAGAGGTGTCGTTTACTGAAGGCTTAGGCATCGTCTGAGGCATTATTGCAGGGATGAGTCGCGCTATACGTTTATCGTGTAGCGTACGTCGGTTAATTTGTTCGGCTAAGGTGCCCAAGTTATCGGTAATAATAATGCGAGCGACTGCTTGCAATAAAATACGGTCTCCTTTCGATATTTGTTCGGCAGAGCGCACAAAAATACCGCCAGGGCGGTCAATGGCATGGGCTTCGGCACCTGTTGTGATGAGCCCCATAATTTGATCGTGAAGGTTTTGTCTGTAGCCGGCTTGATCTTCATTCCAAATCACTAAATCAGACGATAAACCTTTAAGCCGCCAGTAGGTGTGGCATTGGATTAATTGTTTCGCAAGCTCAATGTTTGTGCTATCTGAAATCTTCAAAAGGATAATCGGTAGATCACCTGAAATAGCGTAACCCCATAGGCTAGATTGCCCTCGTCTATTTTGAACGAGTAAGCCTGAATCAGCACGCAAAGAGGCATTTGCGTACACAATTGAGTTGGCAAGACGTCGGTATAGATAAGTCTCTGTTTCACTCGCATTAATTTGTCTTAGCATTAAGCTGCCGTGGGTGCAGGCAAGCTCAAAAATGCGATCCGCAAAGTGTCGATCTTGATATTTTTCAATCATTAGCAAGCATGCGTCTTTACTATCTGCCATGCCGCAAATGATATCAATGTTGGCATATTTTTGTGTTTCAAGCGTGATGTAGCAGCGGATAGAAACGATGGGATCCAGTACAGAGCCTTCGCTGCCTGATAAGGATGTAACGTTTGTCATTACACGTGGTGCAACAAGGGTGTTTCCACGCCCAATAAACTGCATTCGATCAGTTTCATAAGAGATTTCATTTATATCAGCACCATGGGCGGTAATAAGATGAAACATCCAAGGTGTTTTTTCACCTAATGATCGTGGCCTGCGTGTGCAAAGAATAGCGTGATATTCCGGCATGATTTCTGTTTGCACAAACAAATTACCGAAAGAAGGTTGCATCATATCTGACGCTTGTGAAGCAAGCACCACTTCAGCGTAAGTGGTTAATTCAATTGTTTTTTGTGATTGTGAGCGGTTTGTAATACGCAGACGTCGCAGCTCAATATCGTCTTCGGGTGAAATAATGACCTGTGTATAGGTTTCATATTCTTGATCGTGACGACGAAATTCTGCGCGCCATTCTGAAAAGATTGCCTCATAACTGATTGCTTTTTTTAGTGTCGGTTGATGTGTTGCTGACCAAAATTCACCGCTGGCGCTATCACGAAGATAAATAAATGAACCCCAATTATCGCAAGTCGCGTCTTCTCTCCATCTGCCAATTGCCGTATCTTGCCAACGGCTATAACCGCCCCCTGCGTTGGTGATCATCACATGATATCGCCCATTAGAAAGAAGCTGCACTTCCGGCGTAGGCGTATTAGCACCCAGCGGGGGATGATTAGAAAAAGCAATATTATCTTCGAAATGGCTACTTTCTGCTTGTTCTGTAAAGCGTGTGTGAGCCACGGCTGTTTTTGGAATCCGCTCTTGCAAAAGCAATAGGCTTGCTTGAAATAAAGGGTCTGACTCAAAGCGTTTTTGCATAGGTTGGTTTAATAGCAAATGGCCGATAGAAAGCAGTGTCATACCTTGGTGATGCGCCATGAATGAACGCACAATGACACAAGACTCACCGCATGAGGCACGAGAAGCGGTATAGTCAATCGCCTCATAAAAGCCAAATTCACCTTCAAGACCTATTTTGGCAAGCTGCTGAAGATTTTCACAAGCTGCTTCAGGAAAGACCATTAAAGCGAGTGCCGAAGCATAAGGTGCGACGATTAAATCTTCCGATAAACTACGTCTTAGCCGAAGATTAGGCACACCAAAAGCATGATATTGATAGTTAAGACTGGCATCAACCGTGTTGTAACCTGATTCAGAAATTCCCCAAGGTAAAGAATGTTGTTTACCAAAAGCGATCTGCTGCATTACAGCTGTTTTATAGGTTTGATCAAGCAACGTACCCTTATAGGTTGGCATGATCAGTAGCGGCATGAGGTATTCAAACATAGATCCATCCCACGACATCAACACCGGTTTGCCTTCAACACTTGTTAGTAGTCGACCTAAGGCAAACCAGCTTTCTTGGGGAAGCTTTCCTTGTGAAATACCAACGAAGCTGCATAATCTTGCTTCTGAAGCAAGTAAGTCATAAAAACTAGCATCCAGCCTAAGTTCGTCGACGTTGAAACCAATACTCATTAAATGTCGAGAATGGTCGTATAAAAAGGCATACGATACGGTGGAAAAATCAGTTGCTTGTGTTACTAAATAGTCAATTTGTTTTATCCGTTCCTGCGTATAACTTTGTCCTTTTATGACTTGTTGCGCGAGTGCGTTTAGCTGCGATTCTTCGTCTGGTAAGGGGCTGTTTTTGAGTTGTTCATTAATCGTTGTAAGCAGTTTTTGTTGCTGCTGTGCTAATTCATTGAAGGTAAAAACTTTATCAAAATAATTGAGTTGTTTCGCTGTATGGATATTGCTAGAAGAAAAAAGCCACGGAACAAGAAGCTTTAAATCATCCCTTATTTCATTGCACTGCTTTTTAAGCATATGCGTCCATTTTATAGCCTCATTTATAGGGGTGGTATAAAAAGCCTCAGGCATGGTTGCTATGATTGTAAGGGTTAATTCAAGCTGTTGGATAATGGCTTCAATCGTTACCGGTGGTGTTACACAAGCGCTACGTAGCACTGTTTCAATACGGCTTAATTGCGCCTGAACTGACGGCGCTGATGTTTTTTCAATAGGACAGCTTTGAATGAGGTTCAGAGTATCAAGAAGACTTTCAAAAAGGCGTGTACCCACTATTTTATGATCAGGCAAAGCAAGCAAGCCTGCGCGTAGGGTAAGTAAATGTCCTGCAAGATTGCCGCTATCTACTGATGAAATATACCGTGGCGAGAGTGGCCGCATCGATTGCGTATCGTACCAATTATAAAAATGCCCTTCATATCGTTCCAGCTGCGCCATGCTATTAAAAGTATTTGTTGTGCGCTGAAGTAAGTTTGTTATTGAAATAAAGCCAAAATCATAAGCGGATAAATTGGCCAGAAGTGATAAACCTATATTGGTCGGAGAAGTACGGTGGGCAATAGTGGGGCCGGGGATGTGCTGGAAGTTATCTGGTGGCAGCCAATTATCTTGTTCAACGACAAACGCTTCAAAAAACCCCCATGTTTTTAAGGCAATTTTCTTTAGAAAAAGCTGTTGAGAGGTGGTTAAATTTCCCTCGTTAATAGCAGGGGGTAGGCTAAGCCACCACATCATAGCCGGTGAAGTTAGCCAAAGCAGCAAAATAGGTAAGGCAGCTGGCAGAGCTGTGGGTTTGACAATAGCAAAGCCAATTATTGCGAAACTGCTAATTGCAAGTGTTGGCCACATCAATCGACAAAAAGACTTTAGCTGTGTTGTCGATTGTTGATTTTGTTCCCCGTAGGCATGCCATTCAAGAAGCCGGCGACGGGTATAAAACATTCGCCAAAGACTGCGAGTCATCGCCTCAAGGCTAAAAACAGCCTCGTGAGATAGGCAGACGATTCTTAATCCTGCACGCGCCAAATTAAGCGTCATTATGCGCATTAAATTAAGGCCATGCTGGTAAAGCTGTATTTCTTTTGGTTTGTTAAAGGCGTCAACAAAGCTCATCAGTAGCGAGGGGGTTATAAACAGGGCAATTAAAGAAAAAGTCCAGAACCAAGGTGTTTGCGTTATAAGCCAGCCTAAAATAACGAGCAGCACAAGTGCGCCAGGTAGAAGACTACGTCTTAAATTATCAAAAATTTTCCAGCGTGATAATGCTGAGAGGGGATTTTTAACAGGCTTTCTGTTGGCCCCTAAAACCCAAGGTAATAACCATGGTGCGGTTTGCCAATCGCCACGTATCCAGCGTTTGCGTCGGCTCACATCTGCGGTATAGCGGGCAGGATATTCTTCATACAAATGAATGTCGCTAATCAGACCTGAGCGCACATAGCAGCCTTCTAAAAGATCGTGGCTGAGGACTTGATTGGTGGGAAGTTGTCCGTTGAGTACCTGCTCAAAGGCATCAATATCATAAATGCCTTTACCAATAAATGAGCCTTCACAGAATAAGTCTTGGTAGACATCTGAGATGGAGCGTGTATACGGATCAATGCCAGGTTCTGTGCCGCACAACTGCCGATAATAGGAGGTAGGGCCAGATAGGCTCTCAGCAATATTCGGCTGTAAAATGCCGTACCCTCCTGAGATTCGTTTGGTTTTTTGATCATATCGTGCTCGATTTAAGGGGTGTGCCATCGCACCAACAAGTTGATGTGCTGCGGTACGTGGTAGTTGGGTATCGGTATCAAGTGTGATGACATACTTTATGCGAGATAGTTTTTTAATATCGCCGACGATGAGGCTAAAAGAATCATAGCTGCGGTTACGCAGCAGAGCATTGAGTTCTTCAAGTTTGCCTCTTTTGCGTTCATAACCCATCCAGCTCTTTTCAGATGGATTCCAACGTCGTGGCCGATGAAATAGAAAGAATCGATTATTTTTAGTGGGGCAATATTTTTGATTAAGTGCTGTAATGCCTTCTTCTAAAGCTGCGAGTAAAGGTGCGTCTGTTTCAATCGTTTCTTCTCGTGCATCGTGAAAATCGGTAAGTAGCGCAAAATGGAGCTGCTCATCCTGATTACCTAAAAAATGGACTTCAAGTGTTTCAAGCAGGTCATCAATATTTTGTTTTTTAGCGATGAGTGTTGGGATAACAACCAGCGTACACATCCTTTCTGGAATACCTTCTGAGAAATCCATTCTAGGCAGTCGTTGTGGTTTTACCCATAAAGTGGCAAGCCAGTTTACTAAAGATAGCGCCAGTTGGCTGGCAGCCAATAAGGATAAAAAACTTAGCAGAATAAAACGCCAACCGACAATATTTTCATCGTGAAGATGTGCCAATAAACCACTGGCAATCATGACTGTCATGAGTAAGCTTGTACTTAAATAAAGTGCAAGCGGAAAACGTGTGATTAGCCCTGTTATGCTGCTTATCAGTGATGGGTGAGGCGTGATAATGTTTTCGAGTATCGGTAAACCCTCTTCGATGAGGTAAAAACCAACATGTGCTGTGTAGTGATCTACACCATTAATTTTTGCGCTTTGATTGCTAAGTTTTATTGCTTCACGCGCAACATCTATTTCTGACAAGGCGCTTTTAGAGGCGAGTTT
>CAMAPQ010000098.1 GCA_945860125.1 Klebsiella pneumoniae | reverse complement strand
GTTACTTTGACCGATTATATGCATCAATTAAAACAACATTGAACCACCCGCCTTGGCAATCCCAATTTAGTCCCGCAACAATTTAAAAACGGTGTGGCTGACCTATTAGTCAGCCTCGCGCCTCAATCTATCAGGGGTGATCACTTACGCCCGGAGCTCAGGCAACAAAGTGATCGCTGCTAATTAATGAGAACAGGAATAACAACGAAGAGAAGCCTCACACTGATGAAGCTTCTAAAGATTAGACATCAGCAACTGATTTTAGAGGGTAATGCGCAGGATAAGGTAACCTTGCGACACCAGAGTCAACCGCAGCTCTTGCTACAGCACTAGAAACACAACCAAGCAAGCGTGAATCCATGGGTTTCGGAATAATATAATTCTTACCGAAAAGAAACTCTTCGCCGTCATAAGCATCCTTTACTTCAACCGGAACAGGCTCCTTAGCTAAAGACTGAATAGCTTTTACAGCTGCCACTTTCATGGCACCATTAATCACTTTTGCGCGCACATCAAGCGCACCACGAAAAATGAAGGGAAAACCTAAAACGTTATTTACCTGATTAGGGTAATCACTTCGGCCCGTTGCAATAATTAAATCCTGCCTCACACTTAACGCAAGCTCAGGTCTAATTTCAGGATCAGGATTAGCCAATGCAAATACAATTGGATTTTTAGCCATAGAAGCCAATAGCTCTGGCGTAATCAAATCAGCACTTGATACACCAATAAAAACATCAGCCTTATCCATTACATCTGCCAATGATCTTTTTGACGTCTGATTAGCAAAAAACGCTTTGTATTGATTAAGATCTGTGCGCTCTGAATGAATAACACCCTTCGTATCCAGCATATAAACATGCTTAGGATTTGCACCAAGCTCAATTAAAAGCTTGATAGAAGCTAATCCGGCCGCACCCGCACCAACACAAACAATAACAACTTCAGCCAGGGCTTTACCTTGAATTTCTAGCGCATTGAGTAAGCCGGCAGCGACAATAATCGCCGTACCATGCTGATCATCATGAAAAACAGGGATATTTGTTCTCTCTTGAAGGATTCTTTCGATTTCAAAACATTCTGGCGCTTTAATATCTTCTAGATTAATTCCACCAAAGGTAGGCGAGATATTCGCAACGGTATCAATAAAAGCCTGAGGGTCATTTGCATCAACCTCAATATCAAAAACATCGACGCCTGCAAATTTTTTGAATAAAACTGCTTTTCCTTCCATCACAGGCTTACTTGCCAAGGCGCCTAACTGGCCTAACCCAAGAATAGCGCTGCCATTCGTAACAACCGCAACAAGATTGCCTTTATTAGTATAACGGTAGGCTAGATCAGGATCCCTCGCGATTTCGCGCACAGGCTCCGCCACGCCAGGACTATAAGCCAAAGCCAAATCTCTTGGCGTTTCAGTGGGCTTGGTTATTTCAACCTTTATTTTTCCAGGTCTTGGCTCGGCATGATACTTCAGCGCGGCCGTCTTTAAATCTGACACTAAGAGCACTCCCCGCCTAGACTAAATTAAATGCGTTATTTTAAGCTTAGCCAGACAAAAAACAAAGCCCCAAAATTTCTCTACGCCAGCAATGGTTTAGAGGAAAAAATGAAGATGCTTTTCATGCTACTTCTTAATCAAGGCAAGCAGGTCAAGCAAAGTAAGCAGGGCGAAAAACAAATTAAGTTTTATTTGCTTGTGCTGCCTATAGAACCAAAACGTTGCTTAAACTTATCAATTCTTCCACCTGTATCCATAACACGTTGCTGACCGGTGTAAAAAGGATGGCAAGAAGAACAAACATCAACATGGTAATCTTTAGCCATGGTTGTACCAATCGACATCTTGCTACCACAAGTACAAGTAACGTTAACCATCCTATATTCGGGATGAATACCTTTTTTCATGACAAACCTCGACAGTAATATACTCAGAACGACACCAAATTTCAGGCCAACAATAATAACCCAAACAAGAAAAATAACAAGACTCGCCTACGGCTATTTAAGGACGATTAGAAACAAATCAGTTTATACTAGATCGCGATTCATAAATTGAGCAAGGGGAACCATGCCTTATTTTGCCAAAGTAGCGATTCCCATCCCTATTCGAAAGTTGTTTGATTACACCATACCTGCACAAATAGCGCACGAAATCGTGATCGGCAGTCAAGTTTTAGTACCGTTTGGCGCACAAAAATTATGCGGTATTGTGATTGAAATAACACAACAAACAAGCCTCTCCCACAAAGAGATTAAGTCAGTTACAAAGATACTTAATGCTGAGGCGGTAATTCCTAAAAAAATCATGGATCTTTGTCTATGGGCGAGCGAATACTATCACTTCCCAATCGGGGAAGTTTTATCTTGCACCATTCCTGCAAAACTAAGAAATAACCTAGAAAATGAACTAAAACCAACGCCCATAAAATTCCTATGGCAACTGAGCGATCTGGGCAAGATGCTAACATTTGATGATTTACAAAAAGCGCCCAAGCAACAAAAAGCGTGGCAACTACTTTTAGAGCAGCCTCAAGGTGTAACACCACAAACGCTGACTTCTCTTGGCATTCCCAAAAGCACGTTAAATAGTTTGTTCACGAAAAAAATTATAGAAAAGCAGCCGCAAGAATCTAAAAAGACTTTTTACCAAATTACCTCGCACCTGAAAGAGGATGAGCGTTACAGCATACTATCTGAACCAGAGCTTACCTTAACAGAAGAACAAAAAGTCGCCCTCGCAACGATTAATGAAAATGATTCAAGCTATAAAACATTTGTGTTGCAAGGTATTACAGGGAGTGGAAAAACCGAAGTTTATTTACAGTTTATTCATCACCAACTTGCCCAAGGAAAACAGGCGCTTGTTTTAATTCCTGAAATTAATCTCACACCACAAACGGTTGCAAGATTTAAAAGACGCTTTTTATGTGATGTTGAATGCTTTCATTCAAAAATGGCGCCTAATGAAAAATTCATCGCATGGGAAAAAATTAAAAATGGCGCATCAAGAGTTTTAATCGGCACGCGCTCAGCTATTTTCACCCCCATGCCAATGCTAGGGGCAATTATTATTGATGAAGAGCACGATACCTCGTTTAAACAGCAGGAATCATTTCGTTATTCGGCAAGAGATCTGGCTATTTGGCGGGCAAAACAAGAAAATATTCCCATTCTTTTAGGCTCAGCAACACCTTCACTGGAAACCTGGTACAACTGCTTAACGGGACGATTTACGCGTCTTATTTTATCAACTCGTCCCAATGGTTTGTCTTTACCTGCTTTTCGGCTAATCGATATCAGAAAGAAAAAACTTGAAGAAGGCTTGTCCCAGCTATTAATGGATGCAATACATCACACGCTAGAAGAAGGCGAACAGGTTATTCTCTTTTTAAATCGCCGAGGTTTTGCGCCTGTTCTGATTTGCCACGCCTGCGGATGGCAAGCAAAGTGTGACCATTGCGAAGCACGACTGGTATTGCATCAATTCCCGCCTTTACTTCAGTGCCACTTCTGCCAATCACACAAAAAGATTTTTACGCACTGCCCTGAATGCAAACAACCAGATCTCCAGCCTCTGGGAATAGGCACTCAAAAAATAGAAAGTTATCTTCAAGATTGTTTTCCTAATTTCCCCGTTATTCGCATGGATCGAGATAGTACACGGCTCAAAAATTCGCTCGAAGAAAAACTGACACTGATAAATCATGGCAAACCTTGCATTTTAGTCGGCACAAAAATGATCTCTAAAGGGCACCATTTTCCTAAGGTCACATTAGTTGCTATTCCTGATGCAGATCATGGTTTATTCTCCATTGATTTTCGAGGCACTGAAAACTTAGTTCAAATGATTACGCAAGTATCAGGGCGAGCAGGCAGAGGCGATAAACCAGGAACGGTTATCATTCAAACTTGCCAACCTGAACATCCACTGTGGCAAGTATTACCAAAAGGTGATTATGACTTATGTCTTAAGCCTATTTTAGAGGAGCGAAAATGCGCACACTTTCCGCCTTTTTCTTATCTTGGTCTTATTAGAGCTGAAGCGGCCAAACTAGAAAATGTAACGCTGTTCTTATCAAGGTGTCGCGCCTTTGTGTTGGCACAAAATAAGGGAGATGAACTGCATATGATTGGACCAAGCCCTGCACCACTCACGAGAAAAGCGGGCGCTTTTCAATATCAGCTTTTATTTATTGCCGCAAAACGAAGCGCACTTAACCTAATACTGAAAGAATTAATTGCACATCTTGAGGAATCAAAAATGCAAAGATGCGCCAAATGGTCTATCGACATTGACCCTATCGACTTATACTAATACCCCTCATTGATTTTAAGAACCTATGGAGCGTTTATTTGCCATGAAAGAGGCTTTATCTCAACTCATCAAGAGCTCAATTAGCAAGCTACAAAGTTTAAATTTACTACCAGAATCGCTCTCAGATCACTGGCAAATGACGATCCCTAAAAATAAGTTACATGGTGATTTTGCTTGTAACGTTGCAATGATTTTATGTAAGCCTGCACAAAAAACAGCAAAAGAACTTGCGCAGAGCCTAATTGAACACTTGCCCCCTGCTGACTGGGTAAAATCTGCCACGATTGAAGGCCCAGGGTTCATTAATTTTTTTATTAATGATGCGCATTTTCTTGAAGAAATTGAATATATTCTTGAAAAAGGCACCTCTTTTGGTAAGGCTGCTTTTGGTGAGAATAAGAAGATTCAAGTTGAATTTGTCTCAGCTAATCCAACAGGGCCGCTGCATGTGGGACATGGCCGGGGCGCGGCTTATGGCGCAACACTTGCGAATTTACTCGCTGAAATTGGCTTTGATGTTCAAAAAGAGTATTACGTTAATGATGCGGGAAGGCAGATGAATATTCTGGCAACAAGCGTCTGGCTGCGTTACTTAGAATTAATGAATTTTGACTTTCCGTTTCCTGCAAATGGTTATCGCGGCGAATATATTAAAGATATTGCCCTTGAACTTAAAAATCAGTACGCCAATCGTTTTACCTCAGATAATTTACTGGCCCCTATTTTAGTTCAGTGCGCTAAAACAAACCCAGAGGAAATTGACGAGGCAATTGATCAGCTTATTTCACTGGCTGAAACCACGCTCAAAGAAGACTATCAAATTGTTTTTAATGCTGGCTTAAATTCTATTTTAAAAGACATTGAGCAAGATTTATTACAGTTTGGCGTTAAGTATGATTGCTGGCACTCAGAAAAATCGCTCTCGCAAAAGGGGTTGATTGATCAGGTTATTAAAACACTTCAAGAAAAAAATTATGTTTACGAAAAAGAAGGGGCGCTGTGGTTTCGCTCAACTGATTTTGGTGACGATAAAGATCGCGTTATTGTAAGAGAAAATGGACAAGCCACTTATTTTGCTTCTGACATTGCTTATCACTATGAAAAGTTTCAACGAGGGTTTGATCGTATTATTAATATCTGGGGCGCAGACCATCATGGTTACGTCCTGCGCGTTAAAGCAGCCCTGACGGCACTGGGATTAGACGAAAGCAAATTAACCGTATTGCTTGTGCAGTTTGCTATTTTATATCGCGGTGAAGAGCGCGTGCAGATGTCGACACGCTCAGGTTCTTTTGTGACATTAAGAGAGCTGCGAGAAGAAGTGGGGAACGATGCTGCGCGGTTTTTTTATGTCACCCGCAAAGTTGAGCAACATATGGATTTTGATCTAGCGCTTGCCAAATCAGAAACGAAAGATAATCCTCTTTACTATATCCAGTATGCTCATGCGCGCATTCACAGCGTCTATCAAAAGCATTTAGAAAATCATGTAAGCTGGACGTGGAAAGAGGCTATTTCTTCCATTAGCCAACTACAGCTGGAGGAAGAAAAAGAAATTATTCATAAATTATCTTACTACCCTTCGCTGCTGATTCAGGCCGGAAAAGATTATGAGCCTCACCAAGTAACAACCTACTTACGCGAACTGGCAAGCTTATTTCATAGCTACTACAACGCGCACAAAGTACTGACGGATGATACAGCGTTACGCAATGCAAGAATCTGTTTGAGCCTTGCCGCAAAACAGGTGCTTTTTAACGGCTTAACACTCTTAGGCGTAACACCGCCGGAAAAAATGTAACGTTTTGATCAAATTATCCTAGAATATACCCAAAGTAATTGGAATCACGGTGAGGCGGCAAGAGCGTGAACCCCATGAGCATAGATAAGCTATGTGATTGGGGTGAATGAGTGCTGCCAACAATGCCGTGGTTTCAAGTACGAAGGGTATACTTACGCAGAATTGTTTCAGCAAGGCGTCCTGACGAAGACAGTACACCCTGTACGGCGAGGCAGGACAACAAAGCTGGGCGATCTTGTGTAATTCCTAAGATTATTGTTATCAGCTTACCGTATGAAACACGCTTCTTATACGCCTTTTTGACATGGGAGACCGGCTTGACTAAGGATTATGCCAAATCAAAAAAAACCAAACGAGGTAAAATACCTGCTGGTTGGATGTGGTTGTTTATGGGCGCATTCTTAGGGTGCTTTATTTCAGTCTTAATTTTTATAAGCAAAATAAATCATAATAATGTAGCCGAAAAAGCGGATAAAAAAACGCAAGAAAATGCAAACGTTGCCGCAATTGACAAAGCTGCGCCGCCAAAAGAAGAACAGCCTAAATTTACTTTTCACAAAGATCTTGAACAGCTTAAACTAATGGCAGATGACATTAATGCCTTTTTTCCTGAGCGACAAACGCAAGCTAAAAAGGCTGTTATTCCGTTTGTTGCGCCCAATAGTCTGATGGACCCCGAGAGAATGAATGCCGACACTCAAAATAAAGTAGAGCATAACAAAACAGAACATAAAGCAAAAAAAGTAGAGATTAAAACAGTACAGGTGATACCAGAAAAAGTGCTTGCGATGAAACATTCGCCCACCGCAAAAGAAGTACTAATACAGCAAGCACTAACACAACAAACAATAAATAATCCAGATCAAAAAACAGAAGAAGCTATCAAAAGCAACCTAAATAAGAGCAGCTCAAAAGTGAAAACACTCTTACAAGTAGGTTCTTTTCGTTTGCAAAAAGAAGCAGATAGACGGCGTGCTGAATTAATCATGCTTGGCTATACCGCACAGATTCAAATTGTCTCGCTCAATGATGGCGAAAAATATCATCGCGTCGTGATTCCTTTTGAGAATGAGCAAGCACTCAAACAAGCACAAAAAAAGTTAGAACAGAGCAATATTTCTACCAAGCCGCAAGCTGCTAACTAATATACCCAAAGTAATTGGAATCACGGTGAGGCGGCAAGAAAGGGAACCCCAAAGAGCCACGATAAACACTGTGATTGGGGTGAGTGAGTGCAGCCAACGCTGCATTAGAGACGTTACCCCCACACACCTAAAGGCATCTGGTTATTATTAAAGAAACAGGCCTAAAAAAGAGGCGTATTATATTAAAGGCTTTGGCTTCCCAGAGTTTGGCTGAAGTGGTTTTATTATTGACCTGCTGTAAGAAGCCTAAGCATAATCCTGCTCTCAATTGTGCGCTGAATCTGCAATAATAAACCAGATGCACTTTGCTAGAAATCTAAGGAAATAAGCCATGCGCCATATCGCAAACCCCATTTATGATGTTGTTTTTAAATATCTGATGCAAGATAACGCAGCAGCAAAATTATTGTTATCGGCCATTTTAGATCAGCCAATCGAACTATTAGAAGTGCTTCCTCAGGAATATACTGTGAGATCAGGCGCGCGCCCTGAGCTGGCGGTGATTCGTTTTGATTATCGCGCGATTATTCATGAGCCAAATGGTTCAACAAAAAAAGTACTCATTGAGTTACAAAAAATTCATCAGCTGTTAGATATTGGCCGATTTCGCCATTATTTAGGCACAAATTATTCAACACCCAATCAGGTTGAAGGCGTAGATCAGCATCTTCCTATCATTA
>CAMAPQ010000097.1 GCA_945860125.1 Klebsiella pneumoniae | reverse complement strand
ATTCTGTATTTGATGGTTTAACGCCGAAGGAAATGTATCACCAAGGGATGCAAGAATCAGAATGCACACAGTTCAAAACAGCGGCGTAATTTAAATGATGAGTAGCTTAACTTAGCCGCTAAACTGTCTAAATAGTAGGACCACCTCTGTTGCCCCGGCGATTTATTAGCGCTTTTTGAGAATGGCCAGTCACAAAAATCATCCTTAATTATTATCTAGTTATTTTAAAACAAGGTGCCGCGATCTAATATAGTGCATTCATAATGATAAAGAGTAGACACTCAATCGTTTTGTGTCACTTTCTTGTTTGCATTTGGGTGATATAATGATTTTTTATTTGCTTCCTTAGTTTTTGTTATGCGTTTTAATGATAAGGATTTGTCGTAGGCTATTTTAGGTAACCCTAGAACGTCTTTTTTCAAGGAGGATAGTTGTTGATATTACAAACTGTTCTCTAGTAGAAGGCACAGAAACCTATGACGTCCAGCCATCATTCGCCCGTAAGCACAGTCACAAATACAACTCAGTATAATTACAAGGTCATCAAACAATTTCTGATTATGTCTGTATTTTGGGGCATTATTGGCATGTTTGTTGGCGTTTATATCGCAGCAGAGCTTGTTTTTCCTGCGCTTAATTTTGATCTCCCCTGGATTAGTTTTGGGAGATTAAGACCCCTCCATACTAACTTAGTTATTTTTGCATTTGGTGGCTGTGCGCTAATGGGAACTTCCTACTTAGTAGTACAACGCACCTGTCAAGCTGTGCTTTTTGCACCCAAATTAGCTGCTTTTACTTTCTGGGCATGGCAACTTGTCGCGCTGCTTGCTGTTATCACTTTGCCCCTCGGGCTAACCAGCGCCAAAGAATACGCAGAGCTAGAATGGCCAATAGATATTTTGATTGCCGTTACCTGGATTAGCTATGCAATTGTTTTTTTTGGAACAATTGTTAAAAGGCAAACAAGTCATATCTATGTGGCAAATTGGTTTTATGGGGCTTTTATTGTCACTGTTGCGATTCTTCATATTATTAATAGTTTAGTTTTGCCAGTTACCTTAATTAAATCTTACTCAATCTATGCAGGTGCAGTTGACGCAATGGTTCAGTGGTGGTATGGCCATAATGCTGTTGGGTTTTTCTTAACAGCTGGTTTTCTTGGCATGATGTATTACTTCGTACCAAAACAGGCAAACAAGCCAATTTATTCTTATCGGCTTTCAATTGTTCATTTTTGGGCATTAATCTCTATCTATATGTGGGCAGGCCCTCATCATCTTCATTACAGTGCGCTGCCTGACTGGGCCCAGTCTTTAGGCATGGCTTTTTCTGTGATTCTATGGGTACCTTCGTGGGGTGGAATGATTAACGGCTTAATGACACTTTCTGGGGCATGGCACAAACTAAAAACAGATCCAATTTTGCGCTTTTTAGTTGTTTCTTTATCTTTCTATGGTATGTCCACCTTTGAAGGACCAATGATGGCAATCAAAACAGTAAATGCACTTTCCCATAATACAGACTGGACAATTGGTCATGTTCATTCAGGCGCACTAGGTTGGGTCGCGATGATCTCGATAGGCTCTATTTACTCTGTGATGCCAGCCCTCTTTAACCAAAAAGCAATGTACAGCACGAAGCTTATTAATCTGCACTTTTGGCTAGCGACGATTGGAATCGTACTGTACGTCGCTTCTATGTGGGTATCTGGTATTACACAAGGGCTAATGTGGCGCGCACTAAATCCTGATGGAACGCTGACTTATACTTTTGCGGCTTCTATTAAGGCGATTCAACCTTATCATTTAGTCCGCTTGTTAGGAGGCATGATGTTTTTATCAGGCATGCTACTGATGGGATATAACGTGCTAAAAACTATTTTTGCTGAAGAAAAAAAACAAGAAAAAGAGCCTTTATGGAATAAAGCTCAAGTTAATTTGACAACACATAATTCATAACGAGGCCACAATATGCGTCATGAAGTGATAGAAAAAAATATTGGTTTGATGGTTATTTTAACGTTATTAGCCATTAGCTTTGGCGGATTAGTAGAAATTGTCCCTCTTTTCTATCAAGCATCAACCACTAAACCTGAAAAAAATCTGCGCCCTCTCACGGCCCTAGAATTGGAAGGAAGAGATATCTATATCAGAGAAGGCTGCCATGTTTGTCATACGCAAATGATTCGCCCTCTTTCTGGTGAAACAGAGCGCTACGGGACTTTTTCAAGGGCAGGTGAATCTGTTTATGAACATCCTTTTCTTTGGGGATCAAAAAGAACAGGACCAGATCTTGCCAGAGTAGGTTCTCGCTATAGTAATGAATGGCATCGTATCCACCTGAATAACCCGCGAGACGTCGTGCCCGAATCAATCATGCCTGCTTATCCCTGGCTTGAAAATACGATTATTGCAAGTAACGGCACATCAAAAAAAATGTCAGCGATGAAAACATTAGGTGTGCCATATACAGACCAAGAAATTTTTGAAGCCGCAAGTAATGTTGAAAATAAAACAGAGTTGGATGCTGTTGTTGCCTATCTTCAGCAGCTAGGGCATTCATTTCAAATAACAGATCGAATGTAACGGTGAGTGCTATGACGACTCTTAACATCATTTGGCTCATCATCATGGCCGCTATGATTTTATTTTTTGGGATGATTACTTGCTGGCTTTATCTTCTGAAAAAACCTGAGGATTTTACCTTAGTAGAACAACTGCCTCTTATAGAGGATGAATATCCTGCACGTGAAAAAAACAGATTTTTCCAGTTGAAAGTTTAATGACGGAGAAAAAGTAGTATGGAACATTTTTGGAGTTTTTGGGTTGTTGGGCTGACATCAATTAATCTATTAGGCTTGGTATTCCTATTATTTTGGACGCGCAAACAAAGCCCAGACAATATTGCAGAGAATGAATCTTGCGGACATTCTTACGATGGAATAGAAGAACTAAATCGTCCGCTTCCAAAATGGTGGCTTAATCTTTTTTTTATCACCATTATTTTTGCGCTTATTTATTTAGCTTTCTATCCTGGCTTAGGGGCATTCAAAGGCCTGTTTGGTTGGACATCAGAGCAACAATGGCGCAAAGAAGTTGAGCAATCAGATAACTACTACGCGTCTATTTATTCTGAGTACGCCAAAATTCCGATAGATGAGTTATTAAACTACGATGAGCCCCTAAAAGTGGGACAACGTCTTTTTGCGAACAATTGCGCTGTTTGTCATGGACAAGATGCTAAGGGCACAACCGGCTTCCCAAATTTGACAGATAAAGACTGGCTATATGGTGGCGATACCAACTCAATTAAAACAAGCATTGTTAACGGCAGAGGAGGCATGATGCCTTCTTTTTATACCCTGTTGGGAGAAGAAGGCATTAATACTGTTTCCGCCTATATTTTGAAGCTTAACGGTAGAGAAACCAATAACGCTGATGCTTTGCTTGGAGAAGAAAAATTTAAGCAACTATGCGTAGGTTGCCATGGTGTTGACGCAAAAGGAAACCAAATGATGGGCGCACCTAATCTTACTGATAATATTTGGCTTTATGGTGGTTCTCTTGTCACAATAAAAGAAACGCTGACAAAAGGTCGAAACGGAAAAATGCCTGCTCATAAAACACTGCTGAGTGAAGATAAAATACATGTCGTCTCCGCTTATATTTATTCTTTATCTCATCATGAACCAGATGTAAGCAAATAATCGTTTTATGAGTTAATCATCGTATGAAGCCAATTGCGGTTAGACAGAAAGAAAGCAATCCTTTAGATCTTTATCAGTCAAGAGCAAAAATATATCCCAGACAAGTTACAGGCCGGTTTGAATCCTTAAGGATCATTCTTCTTTCTATTACACTGGGTATTTACTTTGTTTTGCCTTGGCTGCATTGGGACGAACGGCAAGCTATTTTATTCGATATACCTAATCGTGCTTTTCACGTTTTTATGTTTACATTTTGGCCTCAAGATTTTATTTTGCTTTGTTCCGCCCTTATTATTGCTTCTTTTGCTTTATTCTTTTTTACTAATCTTTTAGGCCGCGTGTGGTGTGGTTATACTTGCCCACAAACAGTATGGACAAAAGTATTTTTTTTAATTGAAAATTTTACCGAAGGCTCTAGAAATAGACAAATCAAGCAAGATCTTGCTGTTTGGTCTTTTAATAAATTAATAAGAAAAACAATAAAACATACTTTATGGCTCTTCGTTTCAGCATTAACAGGCATTACTTTTGTAGGTTACTTTGCACCGATTGGGCAGCTTTTTGCTGATTTAACTTTTTTTCAACTTAGTGGTTGGGCTTGCTTCTGGATTCTATTTTTTACTCTTGCGACTTATCTAAATGCAGGATGGATGAGAGAACAAGTTTGTATCTATATGTGCCCCTATGCACGCTTTCAAAGCGTAATGTTTGATTCTAATACCCTAATTGTTGCCTATGATGCCGCTAGAGGCGAGCCAAGAGGCAATAAAAAAGAAAATGAGAAGCAAGGCGATTGTATTCAATGTTATATGTGTGTCCAAGTATGCCCTACCGGCATTGATATCCGTGATGGTTTACAACTTGAGTGCATTGGTTGTGCTGCCTGTATTGATGCATGTGACGGCATTATGGATCAAATTGATAAGTCAAGGGGGCTCATTAAATATACTTCAGAAAAAGCGCTTCAAAAGAAACCCACTCAAATTCTTCGCCCTAGATTAGTAGGCTACGGAGTTGTGTTACTGATTATGATCTGCACTTTTAGCTTCACTTTATTTTCCAGAAAAATGATTAATTTGACTGTGATGCGTGATAGGAATGCATTGTATCGTGAAACAACGGAAGGAATGATTGAGAACACCTATACTTTATCAATACTAAACATGTCGCAAAAAAAGACTCACTTTATTATTGAGCTTCAAAGCGATAGCCCTATGATGCTGGTTGGTTCATCTACCGTATTAGTAGCACCAGGGGAAGTTCTTAATCATATAATTCACGTAGAAGCTGATCCTACAAAATTAAAACACTCAAATGAAAAAATAAACTTTAAAGTCAGCAATCCGTTTTTAAGCACTGACCTCGTCTTAGAAGAAAGTAGATTTATTTCCCCTGGAAAATTTTGATAAAAATTGAAAATAAATTTGTGAATATTGAAAAAAAAAGTGTATGTCACCATTGCGGTTTAAATTCAGATCAAGAAACACCTTATACCCTAAAAAAAAATAGCCTTGTTCTACTCTACTGCTGCTTGGGATGTTTAAGCGCTTCTAAAACAATCTATGCCCTGGGCCTTTCTGATTATTATCGCTACCGTGATATCAAACAAGCTCAACCTGTTTCAGGCTATACACTGACGCATCCCTTGAAAGAAAGCTTGATGCGTTATGATCATCCTGAAGAACAAAGATGGATTACCCAATCAACATCAACTAACACACAAACGGTTACCCTTATTCTTCAAGGTGTTCAATGTGCCGCTTGTTGTTGGCTAATTGAGTCTCGGTTAAAACAATTAAAAGGGATTATTAGTGTAAAGATTAATCACTCACTTAAAAGAGCTTTTATTGAATGGAATCAACAAACTCTTTTGCTCAGCACAGTTTTATGGTGTGTGTACGAAGTAGGTTACAGCGCAACCCCTTTTCGTTTAGATGAAAATAGCAAAATAAGAGAAATAGAAAACAAAGCTTCTCTTAAACGTGTATGGATTGCCTCTCTTGGCATGATGCAAGTGATGATGTTTGCTGTAGGGCTTTATTTTGGTGCTTTTGAGGGTATTGAAGCGGAGTATAGTATTTTCTTTAAGTGGATAAGCTTATTTCTGACATTCCCTATTACTTTATATTGTGGCGCCCCTATTTTTATTGCTACTTGGCATCAAATAAAAAATAAACAAGTAACCATGAACTTCACTATTAGTCTTGCAATTATTCTAGCCTTATCCGCCAGCATTCTAGCAACTATTCAAAATAAAGGAGACGTATATTACGACTCTGTAACGATGTTTATTTTTTTTATTACGCTAACGCGTTACTTAGAAAAAAGACTTCACAACCGTGCTATTGAGTCTTATGAGCAGCTAGGTGATTCTTTCCCTAAAATAATTAATCGTGTGACATTAACAGGACAAGAAACCATCCCCCTTCATAGTGCTAATACAGGTGATATTATCCGTATTAAACCAGGGGAAATGATACCTATTGATGGGGTCGTAACGCAAGGTAGTAGTAACGTTGTAACGGCTGTTATTACAGGCGAATTTTCTGCGCAGCACGTCAAAATAAATGATCTCGTTTTTGCCGGCAGCCAAAACTATGATTCAAGTATTGATATTAAAATTGAAAAACTAGGTAGTGAAACGCGTTATGCTCACATATTAAAAATTCTATCGCAAGCAATGAGTGAAAAACCAAATAACATTTTATGGGTTGATTTAATTGCCAAAAAATTTGTATTCGGCATTTTAATTTTTAGCTTATTAACCTATGTGATTTGGCTGTTTTTTAATCCAGATAAAGCTTTTTTTTCAATGCTTGCTGTATTAGTTGCCTCTTGCCCTTGCGCATTATCGATTGCAACACCCACCGCATTAACCGCAAGTGGATTTTCTTTAAGTCAAAAAGGATTTTTAATCACTAAAGGTCATGTTCTTGAATTACTCACAAAAATAGATACGGCGATTTTTGATAAAACCGGTACGTTAACTTTTGGTGTTTTTAAAATTATTAATTATCATCTTTTCGATAAAATTTTTAATTATCAATCCGCTTATAATTTAGCGGCAAGCCTTGAACAATATTCAGAGCATCCTATTGCAAATGCCTTTAAAGAGGTGCCGCAAATATGGCACATTTTTAATTCGGTTCAAAATCATGTTCATCAAGGAATAGAAGGAAAAATAAATAGCGATATTTATAAAATTGGTAGCTTAAGCTTTGTAAGCGAAAATAAAAAAATAGAGAAATCAGCCAATTTTAAGCTGGCGATTGACTGGGAAAATCTCAACACTATAAATATTATGCATACTCAAAAAATTATTTATCTTTCAAAAAACAACTTACTTATTGCTGCATTTATTTTAGAAGACACTCCCCGACTTCATGCTAAAGAATTTATTTTAAGCTTAAAAAAAAGAGGTATTAGTACTTATCTTTTTAGTGGTGATAACAAAGAAAACGCGGACAATATTGGGAAAAAAATTGGTATCGAAGCTATTTTTTCAGAACTGAATCCTGAAGAAAAACTACAATTGCTTTCCCAATTAAAAAAAGAAAATAAAACAACTTTATATATCGGGGATGGTATAAATGACGCGCCGACTTTAAGTGCTGCACATGTTAGTATTGCAATGGGTAGCGGCACGGATCTTGCGAAAATAAGCGCAGACTGTGTTTTGCTGAACAATAAACTTGAGATAATTCTTACTGCTATAGAGCAATCAAAAAAGACAAAAATGATTATTCGTCAAAACTTAACTTGGGCTTTAATATATAACATCGGGATTCTACCGATTGCTGCATTAGGTTGGTTGCCACCCTATCTTGCAGCGCTGGGCATGTCATTAAGTTCATTATTTGTCATTATTAATGCGTTAAGGTTAAGTAAAAACTAGATGGAAATTATTTTTGTATTGATTCCTTTAAGTTTTATTTTTTTAGGCATTGCAGTTTATGCTTTTTTTTGGGCCGTGAATAATGATCAATTCAGCGATCTTGAAGGTCCTGCGCATAGTATTTTATTTGATGAAAAGCAGAGCGGGTCTTCCCAAGAAGACACGTTAGATAAAATTGAAAAGCCCTAACAATAGTAAAAAAGCGCATCGCTTAAAGTAGCATTACCCCACGCGCTTACAATCACCCACTTTGATCGATTTTTTGTAAGTGATCACCCCTTGAAACTACATTGCCAAGCGTGATTTTTTCTTGCTATTTTTTCCAACTTGTATGACGCTATGCCTTGTTGCTAAGTAACCAGGATTGTTACCATGGAAAAGGCTGAAAAAATTAGGCTTTTAGAAGAAAA
>CAMAPQ010000096.1 GCA_945860125.1 Klebsiella pneumoniae | reverse complement strand
CCAATCACAACCGTTGCTAAAGGACGCTGCACTTCTGCACCAATACCCGTATTTAAAGCCATAGGCACAAAACCTAAACTAGCGACTAATGCGGTCATAAGTACGGGACGTAAGCGCGTTAAGGCACCCTCGATAATAGCCCTATTAAGATCATTATTTTCATGCCAGAGGGTGCGAATAAACGAGAGCATTACTAAACCATTTAAAACTGCCACACCGGATAAGGCGATAAATCCCACCCCTGCTGAAATTGATAAAGGCATATCACGCAACCAAAGTGCAAAAACACCGCCCGTGAGTGCGAGCGGCACACCGCTAAAGATAATAAGCGCATCTTTTATAGAACCAAAAGCCATGACTAATAAAACAAGAACCATCATAAGCGTGACGGGCACCACTAAAGTAAGGCGTTTGCTGGCTGATTCTAATTGCTCAAATGTGCCGCCATAATCCAACCAGTAACCAGCAGGTATTTTTACGTCTGTCGCGATGCGCGCTTGCACCTCGGCGACAAAACCACCTAAATCACGCCCACGAACATTCGCGGTTACAACCACTAAACGCTTACCATTTTCACGGCTGACTTGGTTAGAGGCCGTTGTTAATTCTAAACGCGCCACTTCAGATAGCGGTACAAAACCAGGCGGTTTTGCAAGGGGAATGGGCAAATGCCCTAGCTGTGCAGGATTCTGACGTAAATGCTCAGGCAATCTCACCACTAACTCAAAACGACGGTCACCTTGAAAAATTAAACCTGCGGATTCACCTGCCATGGCGGTAGCAACGACATCTTGCACCACACTCAAATCGAGCCCGTAAGTAGCAAGTGCTTGGCGATTAGGGATAATTGAGAGCATGGGTAAACCGGTAACCTGTTCAACGCGCGCATCAGCCACACCGTCAAGCGTTTCAAGAACAGCTAATATTTGATTAGCAGAGGCAATCAATTGATCAAGATCATCACCCATCACTTTAATGCCAAGATCAGAGCGAACACCGGATATGAGTTCGTTAAAGCGCATCTCAATCGGTTGAGTAAACTCATAGTTATTACCGGGAATTTCTTTAACGGCCGCTTCCAGCTCTGCAACAAAATCTGCTTTACTTCGAGTAGGGTTTGGCCATTGATCGCGCGGTTTTAGTATGACAAAGTTATCTGCCACACTCGGTGGCATAGGATCAGTTGCAACCTCTGCAGTACCAAGCTTGGCAAAAACTTTATCGACTTCAGGAAATTGCTTGATGCGTTGCTCAAGTAACGACTGCATACCCACCGCTTGTTCAAGCCCAGTGCCAGGAATGCGCAACGCGTGCAGTGCAATATCCCCTTCATCTAACTGCGGAATAAACTCCGAACCAAGCGTTGTTGCCAACCAGCTGCACAATAATACTAACATTGCAGCAAGACTTACTAACCACCAGCGCAATTTGAGTGAGGCCAGTAAGAGGGGACGATAGAAACGCTTAGCGGCAACCATCAAAATATTTTCATGCTCTGCTACTTTACCGTTCATCAATAAAGCGATCGCAGCAGGAATAAGTGTGACGGATAAAATAAGCGCAGCGGTGAGTGCAATGACCACAGTGATCGCCATGGGATGGAACATTTTGCCTTCTACGCCTGTGAGTGTAAAAATCGGCAAATACACCAAAGTAATGATCCCCACCCCAAATAAACTCGGGCGAATGACTTCATTAGTCGCATCATAAGCGAGTGCCAAGCGGGCTTTATGATTAAGCAACCCCCCGTTTGCACGCTGAGCTTCAGCTAAACGACGAATGGTGTTTTCGACAATAATCACCGCACCATCGACAATGAGACCAAAATCTAAAGCACCCAAACTCATGAGATTAGCCGAGACACCCAGTTGAACCATGCCGATGATGGTCATGAGCATTGTGATGGGAATAACCGCTGCGGTAATGAGTGCAGCACGCAAATTTCCAAGCAGCGCAAACAGCACGGCAATGACTAAAAGCGCCCCTTCAAGCAAGTTTTTTTGCACCGTAGCAATCGCTTTATCAACCAACGTCGTGCGATTATAAACAGCAGTGGCGATAACACCTTCAGGCAGTGAGCGATTCACCTCAATAAGCGCCGCTGCTATTGCACGCGAGACACTTCGAGAGTTCTCGCCCATAAGCATCATTGCAGTACCCAGCACCGTCTCCTGACCATTTTGGGTAGCAGCGCCTGTGCGCAATTCTTTGCCGATAGCAACTTCAGCAACCTCTTTTACACGGATAGAGACACCTTTTTGTTCATTAATCACAACTTGTTCAATATCTTCTATTGTTTCAAGTTGCCCAGGCGTACGAATTAACCACTGCTGCCCTTTTTGCTCAATATAACCTGCGCTACGATTTTGATTATTACGTGCTAATGCGGCTCGTACTTCTTCCATGCTGAGGCCAAACGCTAATAATTTGGCAGGGTCAGGTGTAACGTGGTACTGCTTATTGTATCCACCAATGGTATTAATTTCGGTTACACCTTTTACTAATACAAGCTGCGGACGAATAATCCAGTCTTGTATTTCACGCAGTGCTGTCGCGTCATAAGGCGAGCCATCGGCTTTTTTAGCGCCTGGCTTGGCTTCGACGCTGTACATAAAAATTTCACCCAGCCCTGACGCAATAGGCCCCATCGAAGGCTCTAAGCCTGTAGGCAGCTGGCTTTTTATTTTTCCTAAACGCTCATTAATAAGATTGCGCGCAAAGTAAATATCCGTGCCGTCATCAAATACAACCGTTACCTGCGATAGACCATAACGAGACAATGAACGGGTGTAAGCAAGATTTGGCAAGCCAGATAGCGCGGTTTCCACCGGCCAAGTAATGCGCTGCTCAGCCTCCAGTGGCGAATAACCTGGCGCCTCGGTATTAATTTGTACTTGTACATTGGTAATATCGGGAACCGCATCAATCGGCAAATGCTGATAACGCCACGCCCCGAAAACAACCAGGCCTGCAAGAATAAAAACAATTAACCAGCGTCGCTCGATAGAAAAGCGTAATAAAAACTCAATCATGTTATTACTCCTTAATGATCATGGCTGGCACCGGATTTCTCCAGATCAGCCTTGAGTAAATAACTGTTTTCTACGACATAACGATCACCTGCATTAATCCCACTTAATACCTCAGTAAACTCACCGTCGCTTTGACCTAATTCCAAGGGGCGAATCTCAAAAGTGTCGCCTACCTGAATAAACACAACCTGCCAATCACGAAAGGTTTGTAACCCACGATTATCGACTAACAATGGCGCAGAGATTTCATCAATAGTAAGAGATGCCTCTACCCAGCTTCCTGTTATCCAAAGACCTTTGGAATTATCAAGTAATGTGCGTGCAGTCAAAGTAGCTGAGCCGTCAACCATAGGAATGAGCGTCGTGATATGAGTGTTAATCTCTTGACTAGCCGACTTTAGGCTTAGCTTTTGCCCCACTTGTACACTGGCGACATCTTGGGCAAAAACGGGGAAATCAAGAACAAGCTGGCGATAATCAGCAATGGTAAATAATGATTTATCATCCGTTATTTCACCCTCATTAGCGTGGCGCTCAATGACCATACCTGCCATAGGAGAGGTAATGTTATAGGTGCGTAAACTCTCGTTGGCTTCTACTGTCGCTAATATTTCTCCAGCACTGACTTGCTTACCTAGACTTGCTTTCACAGAACGAACAACGCCAGGAAAGCGTGCTTTAAGCTGCCGTAACTGATCAGGATCAGGCAATATATGGCCATACATTTTAAGTTTTTTTTGTAACTTACCTGCTCCCACAATAGCGGTGGTCACACCTGACTGAGTCGCTAACGCTGCACTCAGTTGCATACGCCCTTCGTAAGAGGGAAATGTCCAGTGGTGCTTTTCATTTTGGTAAGTGGCCGTCACAGATACGTCAAATGAATGAGGCTCTTCTACCTCACTTTGGCTGCGCAAGAAATCCTCCTGCTGGGCAAAATAAAACTTGTCCACCTTTCCCCCTAAACGGGTTAATTCAACACTAAGCTGCCAGTCTTTAGGGGAAATTTTTTTGCCTTCAGCACTTGCCCATGCCCGATATTCCGGTGGTACGCCTCGCTCAAAAATCGCCAGCTCCAACGTGAATTTGCCATCATTTAACAAGCGGCCATTATGAGGGCCTTTGATAGGTTCTGCGCTTTCATCATCGTGATGCTCTTCTTTACCATGATCATGGCCATCAGCAGCATAAATAGGTAGGCTGACCATAACGAGCAGCATTGCAAAAAATAAGTTTTTTAAGAAAGTTTTTTTCATGGCTGTGTCTTCACTTTAGAATGAGGGAGAGAAGTCGTAATGGGACTTAATGTGTTACCTGTCAGACGTTCTATATCTGTACTTAGGGCATGGGCACGAGCCGTGGTATCAATAAGGGTAAGTTGTGAATCCAGCAACTCGCGCTGGGCAAGACTTAACTCTAGATAGCTGTAACGGCCTTGATTGAAAGCTTCTGCCGTAGCGCGCATGGCTTGTTTGAGCGTAGGCAAAATATCATTGCGCAGCGCATTTACCTCAGCCAGCGTTTGCTCAAAAGCTTCATATACACTCAGAAAATGTGCGTGCAACTCAATGCGTGCATTATCGTACTGCTGTTCAGCTCCTGCCTGATTTGCATTAGCAGTCATCATAGCGCCAGACTGACGTCCGCTAGAACCCAGAGGAAAACTCATGCCTAGCAACAATGCCGAATCGTTCGTCGCCTGAAAACGGCGAATGCCTGCATTCCATTCCATCGGCTGTTTACGTTCCGCCTGTATCTGCTGCCGTTCTGCGGAGCGCACACTCACGTCATCAGCCAGCACCGCAAGATCCGGATTATTAGCAAGCTGATTCACAAGTGTCAGGCGTGGCGCTAAGGAAGGAAGAGAAAATAGATCTGCTTGTACTTGGGTAAACTCAGGCTGCGTTTGTGCCCAAAAAATACTGAGTTTTACACGCTCACTTTTTAGCAGTTGTTTAGCCTTTTCAATATCAATCGTTGATCGCACTAAAGTGGCTTTGGCGCGTAATAATTCAGCTTCTGGTGTTCGCCCTGCTTGCAGCTGTTTTGCTAAAGAATTAACCGTTTCCTGTGCAAATTGTTGGGCTTGTTTGAGCAGCAGTAACTGCTCCTGTACAGCAGCGACTTTAATAAACTGATGCGTTACTTGCGTTAGGATGTCTAGCGTCAATACGCGCTGAGTTGATTCAAGCTGCTGCTCACGGATCGTAATCAAATCAAGACGAGCCTTGCGTTGTGTGCCCAGTTCAATCAGCGATGATAAAGACAGTGTTAATTCACTTGAGTCGACGCCTTTAAAGTCATCAGTACCGACAATATTTTCAAGCTGTGTAGCCAAGTGAAATTGAGGTTTTAATGCGGCAGTTTGCCTTTCGCCTTCGAGTGCTTTAACTCTAAAGTGATGACGAGCCAGCTGAGGATTATGTTCTAAAGTTGCACTAACGGCTTCACGCAAGGTGAGTCTATCGGAAATTGCGTTATCTGCCCAACCGGCTAATGATAAAAAAGATGAGAAAGCGGCGATCGTCCCAAGAAGGATCGCTCGATAAAAAAATTGCATAAAACTCCAGCCACGGCAATATTTTCCAATTGGAAAAATGAATAAATTACCCCTTCAGCGAAGGGAATCTATGAAAAAAATTAGGCTGGAGAAAAAGGCGGTGCGCGTAAAGGCGGGCGAAAACCAATAAAGCAGTGAACATAACGGTAGGAATAAGACGAAATAGCAACAGTTGATTTTTCGAATAGTAGAAAGAGAAATAAACAAATTGATAGAAAGAGTGGCAAATCAATTTTTACGAGTTTCACCGCTGCAAACTGCGAAATATTAACATCCGCATCAAGATGTTGTTCACTGCTATTTTTATGAGTTGTATCGTCAGGATGGTCACTTAAAATGTTAAGGTGAATTAACAGCGGCTGTTCTTGCCCATCAAAACAAAAGTGACCATGCACGCCGCTCACGGCGGCAAAAAACCACAATATAAGCAAAAAAATTGCTAATGTTTTATTGCGAAAAGTAGCTATCAAAATGATTCCAGATAGTTCATAAATCGTTTAGTGTAACATACCTCTATTTTTTAAGATTAGCTTCTTTTAATAAAACAAGATCACCTTTGTTTTTAATAAATGAAATACAAGACGCTGTATAAAGCCAAAACATTATATACCGGGAGCTCGGCAAGGAGTAAAGGGTGAAAGTCCCATATAGTGAAGACATAGCGAGTCACGCTATCCCCGAGTCATGCGTGGCGTACTAGCGTACGATTTTTTCCGTTTTCTGAGGCGACCCCTGTATGATGCCTTTTAATTTTTCTATCGGCTTTTGTTGCTTTATTAATTTTTTTAGGTCACGCCGAAATTTTGTAGATGCTTGAATTTCGTACATCAAATACCCAAGTCTTTGAACATTTCCTGAGAGTTTTTATATCGCTTACCACCACCATTTTCTAATTCATCCATGGCTTCTATGGTTGCAGCATTAGGGATTTTTACCTCAAAAGGTAACCCGCCATGCAAGGTCACTTGGTGTAGAAAAAGATTAACGGCTTGCGCAGGCTTTAGGCCAATTTGCTTAAAAATAGCATAGGCCGCTTCTTTCACTTCTGGATCAAGACGTAAATTGGTTGGCTCAGTAGTCATCATTCTCACCTCTAATAAGTTTCAATTGTAGCACTTTTGAAACTTTTCTCAAGAAGATTAGGTCGATTTTTATGCTTTTAAAGCACACAACCCGCCTGAGAGCGCACTTCATCAGCCCACTGCATTAAATCAGCCGGTGTAGGTGGCAAATCTGTACGGGCTGCATGCTGTATCCAGCAACCTGTAGCATGTGAAGTATCCTTGCCTGTTGTTCGCGTTTTTAATAATTCAGCCACTAGTTGATCTGCACCTTCAGTTTCCGTCATTCTAAAAAATCCAACGCTAAAAGCATCAGCAAATGCTTCACGCCAAAGTGGGGTAGGAGCGCTTGTTTCTGCTTTAAGATAGCTTTCCAAATCGACCACTTTAGTGGCTTCGCTAGGGGCTATCGACCTCGTGCCGATTTCTCGACTTTTGAAGGATGGCATGTCTCGATAGATATCAAGGCAATGCGCAAGCTCATGCGCCATAATTCCTTTTTTCCAAGCGCTTGGATTATCACCGTTGTATTCCTGCAATACGACTGAAGTGTTAAAGCTCATATCACAATAACCAGGCCTCACCACCATTAATGCAGCGCCTGGATATGGGATAGATGACAGTGCCACCTGCAAACCATAGTGTTTAAGAGCAAATTCTTTAATGAATGGGAAGCCCTCTTGATCTGCCATAAAGGCTTCGCGAGAAAATTCATAGTGTTTTTTTACAATGATCTCCTCTGAAGAAATTCGAATAATCCAAATAAAAATAAGGATAAAATATGGAATAAAAAACATAACAAGAGCAACAATACAGCGGCTGGGCAAGAGTGTTTGTTTCATAATCCAAGGCTGTTGATTAGCCCACCAACCAGAAGGTATAGCTAACAGAAACCACAAAATTCCTACCATAAACCAGTTGCTGGCCATATATGAAGAACAAGCAGCAAGCGATATCGACATGATCCATAAAGAGCAGTACATAAATTCTAAAAAATCACTCTTAGCAGAAGATGTTTTTTTAAAATTTTTAAAGAGACTCATTTGTATCACGACAACTCCCATTGATCATTTTTTGACCAGTTATTCAATCAACCACTATTACAGCGATTTTTAGTTTTTAATACATCTTACGCACAACTTTATCCACAAAAATTGTGGATAACATTTCTTTAGCGATAGGACTTACGGAAAATAGGCGATTAGAAAAATAGATACCCTGCTTTTTTCATCGGTATTCTGATGAACCAAAGTGCCATTAAGTGCAGAGGATAAAAAACATAAAATGCCCATTTGAAGCGAGGCACCTGAAAATCAAAACGCGAGGCTGCAACCATTAAAGGCAATGCGGCTAATGCCCATCCGTTTCGATTAGGTATCCATAAAGATGCGCAGGCAATCAC
>CAMAPQ010000095.1 GCA_945860125.1 Klebsiella pneumoniae | reverse complement strand
TGTGCTTTCCTCGTTTGGGTCAGGATGGCTGAAGTTGCGAGAAAAATAGGGAAAACACTTTATCAACTTAAACATGGATTACTTGATGATTATCTCTGTCAACAGCTCAAAAATCCTTCGATTAAAATGAAGCTTGCGTAAGTCCTAATAGCTTTCAAGTCTCAGCTCGTTTGAGGGTAGCATCAATAAATGTTTAAATGGATTATTTAATGAGGAAGCAAGTTTAATGCAGTATCCGCACGTTTTATCTGAGTCCTTACCGGTTACACAATGTTCTTCACAAAGAAAGATACAGGCACGCAGAAATGTGCAGATTTTGTTGTTTATTCTTATCTGTTTTCGAGTACTTTTTTTTGCTGAAATAACACAAGCAGAAGAAGCAGCTAGTATGCCCGAATGGCCAGGCTCTTTTTCTGTTGTATCATTTAATGTGAATGCAATAGATGCTGAATTTCCTACGTTAAAAAAACAATTTCAGCGGATGGGTGCTATAGATCTTTGGGGTTTAAGCGAGGTAGATCCTGACTGGGCGCCAAAACTAAAGCAGATTTTTAATGAGGCCCAGTTTGATTTAGTGATGGGAAAGTCAGGTAGAGAGCAGCGCCTGGCCATGATCATTAATAAAGATAAATTTAGTATTGTGCGTTTCTTTGAGTTAGAAGAAATAAACCCTAAGGGTAAAGTGCGTGCGCCACTGGTTGCTGAGCTAAAGTTGAAGTCTTCAGGTTTACTTTTTTATTTGATGGTGAATCATCTTTATAGAAGTGATAATGAAGCAAGGGTGATGCAGGCAAAACAATTAAATGCATGGGCTGCTACGCAAAAATTACCGGTTATTGCGATAGGTGATTATAATTTTGATTGGTCTTTGAAGGATGGTACGCGAGATGTTGCTTTTGATGAAATGGCAAAAGGCGATGTTTTTGATTGGATAATTCCTCGAAAACTTGTACCCACTCATTGTAGTCGTTATGAAAGTATTTTGGATTTTGTATGGGTAAGTGGTGTAGCGCAAAAATGGCAGGCACAATCACAAATCTTATTTTCGCACGCAAGATATTGCCCTGACACATATCAAAAATCAGATCACCGCCCTGTTAAAGCTATTTTTTTACCGCAGTAGATTTATATTGGCTTTGTCTTGGTAGAAGCCCCATTTTTTCCTTAAATTAGAACCCCTCTTATAATTTTTTTTGCGTATAATCCTGCCCTTGTATTTTTTCTAGGTCAGCTTAACTTAATGTTTAGAGGTAAAGCTTGTATGTGTGGCATAGTCGGTATTATCGGTCGATCGCCTGTCAATCAGCGCCTTTATGATGCTTTAACTGTTTTGCAGCATCGTGGGCAAGATGCTGGCGGCATTGTTACATCTCACGAAAGCAAGTTATATCTTAGAAAAGATAATGGGATGGTGCGCGATGTATTTCAAACAAGGCATATGTTGCGTTTAGTTGGAAATATTGGCATTGGTCACGTGAGGTATCCCACAGCGGGAAGTGCAAGCTCTGCGGAAGCACAGCCATTTTATGTCAATTCTCCTTATGGTATTACGTTAGCGCATAATGGAAATTTAATTAATGCAGATCAAATGGCGCGTGATTTATACGAGGCAGATTTACGACATATTAATACCCGTTCAGATTCTGAAGTGCTGCTTAATGTATTTGCGCATGAGCTACAAACGCGCGGAAAATTAATTCCACAGGATAAGGATATTTTTGAAGCTGTTCGTGGTGTGCATCTTCGCTGTAAAGGTGCGTATGCAGTTGTGGCAATGATTACAGGTTATGGACTTGTTGGTTTTCGTGATCCTTTCGGTATTCGTCCGTTATGCTTTGGTGAAAAAGAAACAAAGCGCGGCAAAGAGTATATGTTTGCCTCAGAAAGTGTTGCTCTTTCTGCATTGGGCTTTTCCTTGGTGAGAGATGTGCAGCCAGGCGAGGCGATTTATGTAACGCAAGAGGGTGAGGTGACAAGTCATCAATGTTCAGAGCGTACGCAGTTATCCCCTTGTATTTTTGAGTATGTGTATCTTGCTCGTCCAGACTCCATTATTGATGGCGTATCTGTGTACAAGGCCAGGTTATGTATGGGAGCAAAACTTGCTGAAAAAATTCACGCTACCTGGGCTGATCACGATATTGATGTTGTCATCCCTATTCCTGATACCAGTCGTACTGCAGCGTTTGAGTTGGCCAGTTGTCTTGGTGTGAAGTATCGTGAGGGTTTTGTTAAGAATAGATATATTGGCCGCACTTTTATTATGCCTGGCCAGAAGGAGCGTAGGCGATCAGTGCGTCAGAAACTTAATGCTATTGATCTTGAGTTTCAAGGAAAGAACGTTCTGTTAGTGGATGATTCTATTGTGCGGGGGAATACTTGTAGCCAAATTATTCAAATGGCGCGAGAAGCGGGGGCTAAAAAAGTTTATTTTGCTTCTGCAGCTCCCGAGGTTAGATTTCCTAATGTGTATGGTATTGACATGCCGGCAGCTGATGAGTTGATTGCGCATGGTCGCACTGTTGAAGAAATTAATACTTTAATTGGTGCAGATCGCCTTATTTTCCAGGATTTAAAAGATTTGTGCGATGCTGTTAGAGAGGGGAATGCGCTTATTAAGCATTTTGATTGTTCTGTATTTGATGGTAACTATGTAACGGGCAATGTTAAGGCTGATTATCTTGAGCATATAGAGAATATGCGCAATGACAGTAATAAAAGTCAGGGTATTAAAGTCATTGAGAGGGGTACGGCTGACAGTGAAAGCTCTGAAGACGAAGCTGTAGATTTGCATAATGATCGATAATTTATAAGGTTTATGCTTGACCTATTCATTCCTTGCTCTTATATATACGGCTGTTACACGTTTTATTTTGTATTTTTTGCAAAAAAGCAGGGTAGCGCTTGTTCAGGAATCAGTTTAACTGATGCTATAAAAAAGATTATTGTGGGAAGGGAATAATGTCAAAATCGCTCGTAATTGTAGAGTCACCTGCGAAAGCAAAGACAATTAATAAATATTTGGGCAGCGAATTTACAGTGAAATCGAGCGTCGGTCATGTGAGGGATTTGCCTGTGAGCGGATCAGATCATGCCAAGAATAATAAAGCGAAAGCATTAGAAGAAGCTCGCAAAGTAAAGAGTATGCCGCCGGAAGAAAAAGAAAAATATCGGAAAGATAAGGCAAAAGTAGCTTTGGTCAATCGAATGGGAATTGATCCGTATAATGATTGGGATGCTCATTATGAGACGTTACCTGGCAAAGAAAAAGTCATCAAAGAACTCAAGTTGGCTGCCAAAAGTGCTGACACTATTTATCTTGCAACTGACTTAGATCGTGAGGGAGAGGCGATTGCCTGGCATTTAAGAGAAGTAATTGGTGGCGATCATTCTAAGTATCGTCGCGTTGTTTTTAACGAAATAACAAAAACAGCGATTACAGAAGCATTTAAATCACCTAGTGAGCTAAATATTAATCGGGTCAATGCTCAGCAGACTCGTCGATTTTTAGATCGTGTTGTAGGCTTCATGTTATCTCCTCTTTTATGGAGCAAAGTTGCAAGAGGCTTGTCGGCAGGGCGCGTTCAGTCCGTTGCTGTACGTTTAATTGTTGAAAGAGAGCGTGAGATTCGTGCCTTTACACCTGAAGAATATTGGGAATTGTTTGTTAATTCTGAGACGGTGAAAAAAGCGCCTCTTCGTCTTCAGGTACAAAAATATCAGGGTAATAATTTTGAGCCGACGAATCGTGCCTCAATTGATGAGGCGATTTCAGCGCTTGATAAAGCCGTCCTGGTTGTCACAAAAAGAGAAGATAAGCCGACTAAAAGTAAGCCTTCTGCGCCGTTTATTACGTCGACTTTACAGCAGGCTGCAAGTACACGTTTGGGCTTTAGCGTTAAGAAAACGATGATGGTTGCGCAGCAACTTTATGAGTCTGGCTTTATTACTTATATGAGAACGGATTCAACCAATCTAAATAAAGAGGCTGTAGAGTCTTGCCGTGATTATATTAAGAAAAAAATGGGGGAGCGTTATTTACCGCCTGCACCAAACTCTTATTCTTCAAAAGAAGGTGCACAAGAGGCGCATGAAGCTATTCGTCCAACTAACGTTGCAACGCTTTCTTCTTTAGTGGGGGCAACAAAAGATCTTCAACAGCTTTATGAGCTCATTTGGGTGCGTTTTGTTGCTTGTCAGATGACAAATGCTGAGTATTTGAGTTCGCAGCTTTCTGTTGAAGCAGGTAACTTTGAGTTGAGAGCAAAAGGTCGAATCTTGCAATTTGACGGCTTTCTAAAGGTTGCTGGTAGTCATGGTGGCGACTCAAGCACACTCAAAGAGGATGATGTTATTTTGCCTGATGTTAAGGTGGGCGAGCGTCTAACAAAAATGAATATTGATCCTAAACAGCATTTTACGCGTCCTGCTCAGCGTTATACAGAAGCTAGTTTGGTGCGCGAGCTTGAAAAGCGCGGTATTGGTAGGCCTTCTACTTACGCTTCTATTATTTCTACCATTCAGGAGCGTGGTTATGTTCGTACACAAAGTAGGCGTTTTTTTGCTGAGAAAATGGGTGAGATTGTTACTGATCGTTTAGTTGAGAGTTTTGGGAACTTAATGGAGTTTAATTTCACTGCCCAAATGGAAGAAAAGTTAGATGATATTTCGCACGATAAAGCGAAATGGAAGCAAATTCTTAATCATTTTTTTGCTGACTTTAGCCAGAAGCTTCGCTTAGCCGAAAAAGACAGTGGAATGAGAAATAATCAGCCAACAGAAACGAATATTCCTTGTAGCCTTTGTGGTCGAAATATGACAATTCGCACTGCCTCAACAGGTGTTTTTCTGGGGTGTTCTGGTTATGCTTTACCCCCTCGGGAACGCTGTAAAAATACAGTTAATTTAGTCGCAGGTGATGAGTTTGTAAGTGCTGTTGAGGGCGCTGCTGATGAAGATGTGCTTGAGATAAATGCGCTCAGAGCAAAAAAACGTTGCGTCAAATGTAATACGGCAATGGAAAGTTATTTGATCGATGAGCGCCGCAAGTTACATGTTTGTGGAAATAATCCTGATTGCACCGGATTTGAGTTAGAGGCGGGACTATTTAAATTAAAAGGTGCAGAGGGTCCTACTGTTCAGTGTGATAAATGTGATTCAACTATGTCACTTAAAACGGGTCGGTTTGGTAAGTTTTTCGGGTGTTCTAATGTTGCTTGTAAGAATACGAGGAAAATTTTAAGAAGCGGTGAAGTTGCTCCGCCGAAGTCTGCGCCAATTGCGTTAGAGAGTTTGCGATGTGAAAAAAATGATGACTTTTTCTTGTTGCGAGATGGTGCTGCTGGATTATTTTTAGCAGCTAGCCAGTTTCCAAAGATTCGTGAAACTCGTGCCCCTAAAATTTGTGAGATTATGCAAGTAAAAGATAAGCTAGATCCTAAGTATCATTTTCTTTTAAGTGCACCGGAAAAAGATCCTGAGGGGCGTGATACGATTGTAAGGTTTAGCCGAAAAACAAAGACTCAATATATTACCTCTGAAGAAAACGGTAAGGTGACTGGTTGGGCTGCTTTTTATCAAGATGGAAAATGGCAAAGTAGTGCAGTTCAAGGTACAGAAAAAACAGTGAAAACAGAAAAAACAGTGAAAACGGCGAAAAAGAAGCGTGGCTAAAAAAAAACTACTTTTTCATGCATTAACTAATCATAAATTGCATCATGTGCGCCTTTTGTTGGATCTTGCTAAGCAAGATCAGCAAGATGATTTTGTTAGGAGTGCATTGCTTGAGTCTGCTGTTTATCAGTTAGTGTTATCCTATCGTTCTTTTTTGGGTGAGATGGCCTGTTTTGTTAATCTTGATCAGTTTGTTCTTGATGCGTTGAATAGCATTACTGCGAAAGAGTTAAAGTTGCTTTTGGTAGAGCATAATAAAGTCATTGCTGAATTTGAAGAGGTTTTATTATTAGAGGATGATAAGCATAGCTGGCTGTCTGAATTATTATTTCAGCATCAGCAGGCTTTTTTAAATAAACTAGACCCTAGCCCAGTACATAATGAAGTAGATTCAACGCTTGTTTCCAGCCCAAAAATGATTGCGATAAAGGGAGTATCTTGGCCTGTCGTTCCGTCTTTGTCTGTTGAGGATATTCAGGCTTGGCGAAGTGCTTTATACTCGTTAGTGCTAAAGGTGCGAGAGTATTTGCAAGAGTGGTAATTTAATTTTTTTCAGTAGCAAGGTTTTAGTCATGCTAAAAGATTCGTTTGCTTTTTTTGAGATCGTCGAGTTATCTCTGGGGGATGTTGTTTTAAGACGTAAGGGTGAAGATGCGCATCCTCTTGTGCGTATTCAATTTTCAGATGAAGTTAAGCTATATCTTGGGCGATCTGCTTCTGATGTTGCTTGTGCCATGATTGATGGTGGTATTGAGAAAGTGGGTAATCTATTAACCTTTCAGAAGTCTGAAGAGGGTAGAAAGTCTATGCATTGAGTTTGCCTGCACAATTAATCAAAATTAGCTACCCTTATATTAAAGCAGAACTAATTTCGGAGAGTTGAGTTGTGAGTGATCTTTATACTATTTTGGCTGTCGATGATTCAGCTATGAATCATAAATTGATAGAGATGGCGCTTAATGGGCATTATCGTTTTCAGGGTGTTTTTTCAGGGCAAGACTGTCTTGCTTTTGTGGTAGAAACACTGCCTGATCTTATTTTGCTTGATGTTGCTATGCCTGGAATGGATGGGTATGAAACCTGTTTAGAGCTCAGAAAACTTGCTCATGTACAAAACACCCCCGTGTTATTTCTTTCTGGCCGTTGTGGCGTTGAGGAAAAATTAAAAGGCTATGAAGTGGGTGGGGATGATTACATCACTAAACCTTTTCAAGCAGAAGAGCTTTTAGCTAAAATTAGAAAAACAATAGAGTATAGAAAAAATGCTGAAAAGCTTGACGAAAAAGCTAAAAGAGCGATGAAGTTAGCGGCAGTAGCAATTAAAGAAAATAATCATATTTCAATTGCTTTGCACTTTTTTCAGCGTGCCTTTCAATGTCCTTCTTTTGAAGATTTAGCCACTTCTTTTTTCGAAGTAATGGGTCAATTTGCTTTGCCTTGTACGCTATGCTTTTGGCGTGATAATGAGCAAATGATGTTTTATGATGACGGTATTTCTAGGCCGATGGAATCAGAGCTTTTGCTCCAATCTAGAGGCAAAGAGATGGTTTGGCGTCATGGTAAAAGAATGATTTTAAATTTTAAGTATATTTCTTTGTTGGTTAAAAATACTGAGTCTAATTTATTTGATGCAACCGTGCCTCTTGAGGGCGTGTTATCTACATTATTTAGTGGAATGCAGGCACGGTTTTTAAGTTTATTACAAGAGAAAGCGCTTCAGTGTGAGAGAGATCGTTTTGAGAAAGCAGTTGCTAATATGCATTTGCTGATTGAATGTTCAAGAGAGTGTCACCATAATTTATCTCGTGCTAGCTCAACAGCGTTTGAACAGTTGATGCAAAGCACTGAAAAGCTCGCTGCTCAGTATCAATTGGATGAGTCTCAGGAGGAGTCTGTTATTACTGGAATTAAACTTTGTGAGGCCGAGATTGTTAAGTTATATAGCGCATTAAGAGACGAAGAAGTAAAGCTTTCGAGCGCCCTTATGAGCTCTGAAGTAAGTATGGCGAGGAAGGCTTAAGAAGAGAGTTTTTTTTGTCAGGCCTGTGTTTTATTTATAGTTTATAACTTGAGCAGTTTTAGAGAAAACTAGTAAAAGATCACGCCCCATAATTTGACATCGCGCGTAGGCACCCAAACTTGCGCGCAAACCAATCCCAGTTTGCTGTTAAATTTTAAGTGGGTTGTGGTGGGGCGTTGATGCTGATCGATTCATACAACCATTCAAAAAAAGAAATCCCTCTCATTCTGGCTGTCGATAGCATTGATAAGCTACTTGCTACAAAATGCTTACCTGCATTAGATCGGGTGCTAAAATATTTTTTCCGCCAGATTACTGCGTGCCTTAAACCCCTTTCCGCTAAATTATTCGTGGCCGGTACATCTTCTCTTAACGTAAAAGTCCATAAAGCATCAAAATTCTTTAGCAACCTTTTGCAAAAAGCGCTTAGACGAAGTGAGGGGTCGGTTAAACTCCCAGACATTAATATTGCTTCTGTTCTTATGAT
>CAMAPQ010000094.1 GCA_945860125.1 Klebsiella pneumoniae | reverse complement strand
TATAAAGTCAGGCAATACCACTGACTTTTTCTATGGACCAGATCGGGATTATTACAAAAAAGTAGAAAGCGGCACTCAAGGCGCAAGCACCACCGTAATCGTTGGCGCTTACGAAAAAGAAACGCAAGGTAGCGTGGTAACGCACCGCGTGCATGTTGGCGATTCAGTTTTAATTGAAACGAAAAATGCTGTTGAATCAACGCTCTTTTTGATTAAAGATCATCTAGGTTCTTTGGTAACCGTAGTTGATAGCTTAGGCGCCATAAAAGAGCGTTTAAGTTACGATTCTTGGGGTAAAAGAAGAGCCGTCACCGGCGCGACAATTAATCTTTTAACCGTGCAGACACTCTAATACCCAAAGTAATTGGAATCACGGGGAGGCGGCAAGAGAGAGAACCTCATGAGCATAGATAGACTATGTGATTGGGGTGAGCGAGCGTAGCCAACAATGCCGTGTTTTCAAGTACGAAGGGTATATACCGACCGTGGTTACACCGCCCATTTACATGCCGATGGCGTCGGCCTCATTCACATGAATGGAAGAATGTACGACCCCATTCTGGCTCGTTTTATTTCAGCCGATCCGTTGATTCAATCGCCGAATAATCTACAATCTTTAAATCGTTATAGTTATGTGATGAATAACCCGTTGAGTTACACCGATCCTACTGGTTATTCGTCGAGAAGCTTTAAGATGTGGCGGCGTTTGGTGTATGCAGGGATTGCGGCGGTTGCATGCGGGCCTGCTGCATTGTATTGCGCGGCAGCGGCTTATTCAGCAAGACAAGCGAGAGATCATGCGTCAACCCCAATGCCAGTAATTTTTTAGCTGTTTCTAATTTTCCTTTCTGTATACCAATAGCTTCGCCCTCTATTTTTCCCTTCGCAATACCAATCTGTTCGCCTTCAATCTTCCCTTCTTCTCTAGCGGTATCAATGACGTTTTTTGTATCGCGATAAAACTTTAAGCTGTTTTCATACTTTTCTTTTTCTTCAGGCGATAAATTTTGTACGGCTGAAATTTGAAAAAGCTTTTTAAATATTTCTTCTTCTAAAAAATCGGGCGATTCAACGAGGCTGGGTAACCACTTAAGCGCATACATCCATTTATCAAAATGAGTAACCAGTTCTTTGCTTTTTTTCATGAATTTTGGCATTTCAAGATAAATAAACGTGAGTTTGTCGTAGAAAATCTTTTGGGTTTCAATATCTGTTAATTTGACAACATATTTGCTTAAGCCCATCTTACCCATCGTAAATTAAAATGCTTGAATAATTTTAAAAAGTTGTTTATAAATTATTGATTAAAATCAATCCGTTAGATACTTAAAAGAGAAATATGGCGATACGGCAAACGTTTGGTAAAACTTGGTGGGGCGAACAATGGTTAAATGCGCTCAGTCATATTGATTATGGTAATCGATTGCCCCGCGGACGTACTTACGCCAATAATGGCTCAGTTAGAGATCTGCTTATTGATGAAGGAACGATCAAGGCAAAAGTGAGAGGCTCACGGCCTAAGCCCTACCAAATTGTAATCAAAACGCCTGTTATTTCAATAAGCGATACGACAAAACTATTGGATCAAATTGTTAAAAATCCAAGTCTTATTGCCCGCCTGCTTAATCGTGAATTAGATCCTGTGCTGCTTGATAAAGCCAAAAGCTTAGGTTTTTCCTTATTTCCAACTCATTGGCAAGACTTAAACATGTCTTGTTCATGCCCTGATTATGCTGTTCCTTGCAAGCATTTAGCGGCGGTAATTTATTTACTCAGCCGAGAAATTGATACCAATCCGTTCTTGGTTTTTTCGTTGCGTGGCGTTGATCTCATTCAAGCCTTGAAAGACAGAAATATTCATATTGAGCAAGAGGCGCAGATTACTTTACCTCGCTGGGCGGACAGCTGGCTTGAGGAAAAATCAGCTTTGGCCAATACTGATCAAGTCACCGGTGAGCAGATACTAGGATGCATCGATTTCTCAACGATACCGGCATTATCAACCATTCTTTTGCAATTGCTTCCTTCACAACCGAGTTTTTTTTCAAGTGGCGATTTTCGCGAAGTCATGCGGGCCACTTTGGCTCGTGTGAGCAAATCCGCGCGTAAGGCTTTAGCACAAATCAATACGGGCGCTATTTTAACTAAAAAAAAACCGCCAAAAAGGCTGACAGCTTCTGATCGTCCCATCGTCGTCTTTAATCATCTAAAACCTGCCTCTATCACTGGCGCTTCTCAAATGAGTGGGATGGATGAATTATTGTCGACATTAGCTGAACTGGATGTTACAGAATTACCTCACTTTCAATTAGAAATCACCGCTTTATTTCAACTGAAGCTTGTTGCTTTGCATCTGTTGGCGCAAGGCGCTATCGTGCCAGCACTGTTTGCGGGTGATAAAACAACCGTTGAAGTGCGTTGGTTTCCTGCCGTATTGGATAAAACCATCCAAGGCATGATGCAACGCATGAGCGATACCTTCTCTTTGTGTTTAGGGCGTTTTGAGCGAAATAAAAAGACTATTTCTTTGAGCTCATCTGTGCAAATTACTTGTTTATGCTCTTTATTTTTGGACTATTTTATCCATCTGTGGAGTCGCTCTCCCAATGAAAAAAATAGCCTTGAAAAGAGTTTTATGTTGTTCTTTATCAGTGGCACGGCAGATTATTCTGGTTCAGGAGAGGGTTCAACAGCATTAGGTATTCACGCGTGGCTTGCACGCTTGCATCTTGGCAATAAAGACTATCTTCCCGTATTGTGCCTAGATGAGGCTGAAACAGATGATTTTTTACTTCACGTTGCTGTTGAAAAAACCTCGGATGCTTTAGAAAAGCCGATTGCATTACAAGATGTTTTTACGAATAATTCCTTTGAAAAATTTCGTTTTGGCATTTTAAAAACCATCTCATTATTAGCAGACTTTTTCCCGCCGTTGAATGATTATCTAAGTTTGGGGGCAAGTACCCCGATTCATATTTCCTCTGATGATTTACCACAATTATTATCAGATACTTTGCCTATTTTACGCTTTTTGGGTATTCGTATTTTGATGCCTAAAGCACTCAATCAGTTACTGCGTCCGCGTTTATCTGTGCAAATAAAAGGAAAAGTTGCTGATGCACTCAGCTATTTCAAAATAGATGATTTGTTGTCCTTCGATTGGCAGGTGGCAGTAGGTGATCAAATGCTGACTCGATCTGAGTTTGATACGTTGCTTAAATCAGCCTCAACATTGGTTCGTTTTAAAGGCCAATATGTCTATCTTGACGCGAATGAGATTGAGCAATTACGAATACAACTGGCTAAACCGCCCACACTGTCTGTGACTGATATATTGCGTGTTGCGCTGGCAGGTGAATTTTTGGGCGCTACGGTGGGCTTGGATAAAATGGCACAACAAATCATGCGTGAACTGACACAGTTTGATGAGGTGGCTTTACCCCAAGGTTTGCAAGCGACATTACGTCCCTATCAACTGCGCGGTTATGCTTGGTTGTATCGTAATACTCGTATCGGGTTTGGTAGCGTGATTGCGGATGATATGGGCTTAGGTAAAACCTTGCAGGTCATTACCGCTATTCTCAAATTAAAAGAAGAACAGTCATTACAGGATGCCAAAGTACTGATTATCGTACCGACGACATTGCTGACGAATTGGCAAAAAGAGCTGGCGCGATTTGCACCAAGTTTAACTGTTGCTATTTTTCATGGTGCAAAACGTGAGCTGGCTAAAGATCGGCCAGATGTGTTATTGACGACACTAGGTGTGATACGCACAGCAACCGCTTTGTTGAAGGCACATGCTTGGACATTAGTTGTCATTGATGAAGCACAAAATATTAAAAATCCGACCTCTGCTCAAACGAAAGCAGCCAAATCTATTCCTGCCAAAAGTTTTATCGCCATGAGTGGTACACCGGTGGAAAATCGGCTCAGTGAATATTGGAGCATTATGGATTTTGCCAATCGCGGTTATCTTGGTAACCTTACACAGTTTGTTCGTGAGTACGCCAAGCCCATCCAAATTGAGCATGATCAAAGTATTGTTGAGCGTTTTAAACGCGTGACGGCACCTTTTTTACTACGCCGTTTAAAATCTGATAAATCAGTGATTAGTGACTTGCCAGATAAAATTGAGCAAGACCAATATTGCGCTTTGCATAAAACTCAAGCAGTGCTTTATCAATCAGTAGTTGAGGCAGCTTTACGCACGATTGAAGGTGAATCAGACACGTTTAAGCGACAAGGTTTAGTCTTGCAGATGATTCTTGCGCTCAAACAAATCTGTAATCACCCCTTTCAATACCTAAAGCAAGGCAGGGAGGAGGTGCTTGCTTCTGGTAAAATTGAACGACTATTTGAGCTTACAGATGATATTCACGATAGGTATGAAAAAGTCCTTATTTTTACCCAGTTTCGTGAAATGGGTAACTTGTTAAGTGGCTGGTTACAACAACGTTATGGAGATGAACCGCTCTTTCTTCATGGCGGGCTTAGTCGCACTAAGCGTGATGAGATGGTGGCGCGTTTCCAGCAGGATCGTACCGTGCGTATTTTTATTTTATCGCTCAAAGCGGGGGGTACTGGCTTGAATCTTACGGCAGCTTCCAACGTCATTCACTATGATTTATGGTGGAATCCAGCAGTGGAAGCACAAGCGACTGATCGGGCTTATCGCATCGGCCAGCAACAACATGTTCAAGTACATCGTTTGATTACCCGCAGGACTTTTGAAGAACGTATCAATGAGATGATCCAAAGCAAAAAAGCGCTCGCGGAGCTAACGGTGGGCACAGGAGAGCAATGGATTGGTCATTTAAGCTCCGGTGAATTAAAAAGTATATTTAATTTAACAGACTAATAAAACCTAGTAAGACAAGGACGAACTAGGTTACTCTCAGATGATGTTTAACAGCCCAGCTCAAAACAGCAAGCGCAATCACACAGAAAATAGCGCCTGAATAAAAAGTGAAAGAGGCGCCTAATTGATCCCAGATTAACCCTGCAAGGAGGCTTGCAATGAGCATGGCAAAACCACTGATTAAGTTAAAAAAGCCATAGGCTGTGCCGCGCAAGTCAGCTGGTGCTGCCTCAGCAACCATGGTTGCTAATAAGCCTTGCGTCATTCCCATATGAATACCCCATAGTGCAACGCCTACCAACATCACACTCCAGTGACTATTGATTGCCAAAACTAAATCTGCCGCAATAAGAACAACCAAACCAATGCCTAATAGTTTTGCGTGGCTCATCTGATCAGAAAGCTTGCCAAAAGGATAGGCGCATAGCGCATACACAAAGTTCATTGCAACCATCACCAGCGGCACAAAAGCGAGAGGGATACCCGTTTGTTGTGCGCGCAGCACTAAAAATGCCTCACTAAAACGTGCCAATGTAAATAGAGCACCAATGCCAACGATCCACCAATAAGCAGGCTTAAGCCGCACAAGATTTTCATGCCGAATGGGATTCGTTCGTTTCTCTATTTGACCTTGCGCAGGTTCTTGAAGACCAAAAAAAAGGAGGGTAACAGCGCATACGCCAGGAATAGTTGCCACCCAAAATACAGCACGAAAATCATTTGCCCAAAGCAACATTAAAACAACCGCGAGCAGCGGGCCTAAGAAAGCACCGATATTATCAATCGATTGACGTAAGCCAAAAGCTGCGCCACGTAAGTGCTCTGGGGTAATATCTGCAACCAAAGCATCTCGTGGTGCACCACGAATACCTTTACCGATGCGATCAAGTAGTCTTGCCGTTAATAGCACATTAAATGTTGATGCTATAGCAAAAACTGGTTTGCTTAGTGCGCCCAATGCATAACCTATAATTGCCAAGCCTTTGCGTTTGCCAAGATAATCACTAATAGCGCCAGAGAATACTTTAACAATGAGCGCGGTTGATTCAGCTAGCCCTTCAACAAAGCCAATTGCTAACGCAGTTGTGCCTAGGGTTGTCATCATAAATAAAGGCAAAAGGCTATGAATCATTTCTGATGAAATATCCATCAGCATACTGACAAAGCCAAGCACCCAGACGCCCTTTGGTATTTGTTTTAAAGTGTTTTTTAGGGGCGTCTTCGTCATTTTTTCGTCATCCTTGCGTAAGGATTACAGTTAACAGTATTTAGAAAGGTACTGCATTATTTTTTTGAAAAAATAATCGGTAAGTATTCAATTTGTTGGGCAACTTCATCAAAAACTATGTCTAATTTTTGACCGGCTATTTCTTCAACTGTATCAAAGTGCGTTAAAAGGTTACTTTTAATAGAGTCCTTCATTGTTATCCATATTTCTTCCGTAAGCGAGGCGTTATTCTTGATAATGGACTCTTTTAACGCAGGATCTTGCTCACACAGACTATTCACTTTTTCTTGTACTTCAGCTTGAAATTTTTTGATGAAAGTGTCTTTTGTTATAAAATTAAAATGCATCTCTTTAATAACACCCACTATTTTTTCAGAAAGTTTATTAAAAGTGCCGCCAGCGCAAATAGGTTGATCTGTTTCGTTATTATCAAGATTTTTTGCATCTATATTATAACCGCGTTGAATTTCATAAAGCGCATTCGTAAAAGCATGCACGGCCTCTTTTTCTTCACATCCTTTTTCTCTTTGCGCAGGGTCTTGGCTGGCTTGCCAAATAAGTGCCATAAATTCTTGTACTGTTACTTGTGAAATAGCATCTTTATGTTGTAAATGTATTGGCGAATCAATAAAACGTTTAGCTGCTGCATTTTTATAAGCTTCATTGGGAATGCCGTTATTTAAAATAGGTTCAAGGGAAGATGATGTTTCTAGTTGCTCAGCCCACGCAGTAATTAATGAAAATGTTTTTTTTATATCAATATTTTCATTTCTATTTTTTAAGAAAAGTGCATTTTCTGATGCAGATTGATGCACGCTTGCTGTATGGGTATTTTGTGGTGCATTAATATCTTGATTTCTTTCAAAATCAGGGCGGATATCAATAAACATATCCTCAAAATTAGGGTGCGTTTCTAATGCATTACTTAATTCCGCCCATGTTGTTGCTGTCTCTTCACACTCAATATTCATTAGCATTTCAGCTTGCATTAAATGATCAATACAATCTAATAAATTTAAGTCAGGATTTGAATAGCAAACTATGTCTGTTAATAAATTGCATTCGTCTATATTCAACTCATTTAGTCCATTAAATTCACAATAAATTGTTTCTAATTTTTTTAATCCTGAGACATTTAAACTGCTTAATTTATTTAAACTACAATTTAATTGTTCAAGCGCATGGCAATGTTTAATATCAAGTTCTGCCAGTAAATTTTCAGCACAATTAAGTTCTATAATTTTTTTGCAATGAGAAAAATCAAGTTTTTCTATATTGTTTGTTGAGCACACGAAATCTAATAATTTTGGGCATTTTTCAAGATTAAGTTCGGTAAGTTCATTTGCACTACAATCAAGTACAGCAAGATTATCGAGCTGTGAAAGATCAATTTCAGTTAATTTATTTTCACTACAATCAAGCGTAACAAGATTAGGGAACTGAGAAAGATCAATTTCAGTTAATTCATTTTCTTGGCAATTAAATTCTTCTAGGTTTTTGCACAAGTGAAGAATGGGCGGCAAAGAGGTAAGGTCTAATTTTGATAAATCAAGAATATTTTCATTATTTTCATTATTTTCAATACAGGCTGTGATGCGTATTGCTGCCGTCTCCCTAGCGTCTTTTTCTTCAAGTGAGGCCTGATTAATCCAATCACTTAATATATTTTTCCACTTTTTTTCTCCTTCTAATTTAATAGGTTCAACCTGTTCAAGTGCAGGGCATTTATGGTTAGTAGGGCTTTCCATTGGCTCAGATGTCGCTTTTCGTTTGCTTGATCCCTCATGATTTTCAATCGGTTCAATGGCTAAAGCTTGCGTACTAGCAGAGATATTTTGATTGTTTGCATTGGCAGTTGTTGTTACTTCATTGGCTTCAGTTTGAGATTGTGTTGGATTTACCATGAGTCACCTGAATTGTTAGAGCGATTTTTTAGGTTTTTTATGTATCTACACGACTTGGAATGATACGTTTAAAGAGCAAATTTTTTATGCCGGCATAAGCTTCTCCAAAATGACATCATAAGGCATGTTTTGAATAGCGCATTTATGAATAAATTGGATAAATAATCGAAGCGATTCCTTTGTAATATCTCTTA
>CAMAPQ010000093.1 GCA_945860125.1 Klebsiella pneumoniae | reverse complement strand
ATCTTTCTATGCGTGGATCTTCAATTTCTTCAAAATAGTCTTCAAAATTTTCTAAAATATCCTTGGTCATTGATATCTCCTTTTTTAAAAAGGAGATAAATCAGCTTTTATGACATTATGTCAAGCACTTTTTGATGGGACAGCCCTGCTGCATCTTGTTTAAATTCACTCGAAAATATTGGCTTTGATTTACTCATTCTTGATACACCTTTTCTCTAGATTGGGTTGGTTTATCCCATCTTGGTGTACAAGTTCATTAGACCACTACAGCTTGCGCGCTTTGCCCAAATAGAATCAGTGAGAAGATTAAAGCTGGGCAGTTGAATTAGTACAGTTGAATGGCCAACGAGACGAAATGATACCATATCACCCATTACTTGTGGGCAAGGAAGATGAGTCGTTTTTTGTTCGATATAACTTGGCCATGCTATTTTTTTCTCTCTCAACATTTTAAAAACGGCTTTAAAATTTTTCTGGCGCATAGGTTCAAGATTATGAAAAACCCCACCATAATAGTAAGATAATTTCCTGTCATCATAATTTGAAGTGAGATTATTTTCTTTTGAATCAGTCATAATGTAAACATGTCCGTTATAGTGTTATTTCCATTCGCATTCTCGCTTCTAATGCTTTTTGGAATTGTTTAGGTTTGTATTAGTATTCCTGCTCATATTTCTAAAGCGTTCAGATTATTTAGTCTTAGATTAAAAGATGGCCAGCAAAAGCCAATAGTCTTTGCCATAATTTATTTGACCTAATTCGATAGCCGTTATTTTTTAATTTATTTTAGGCGATTATTTTGATTTTTTTGAAGATTGAGTTATTTCATTTTCAGATTAATTGTGTCACGAACTATGGCCGTAGACAGTACAATATACAATGGTAAATGAGTGATGATAAAGGCACCGTTAATATGAAAATGGAATGAGTATGATTTTTTTGATCAAACAAACAAAAGATGTAAATGGAAAGAAAAAAGTAATGAAAAAAAGGGAAAAAGCTGAGGGGAAACCTATTCAGCGGAAGAAAAAGGAAAAGCAGCAGTCAATAATGGAAAAGTTATTTGCACGCATGCTGAGGGAAGGCTTAATTATTTCCCTGATTGTATTAGGCATTTTTTCCCTGATTGCACTTTATAGTTATCATCCTGAAGATCCTAGTTTTTCATTTTTAGGGGGTCAGCATCAAGTGATGAATTCAGGCGGTAGGGCAGGGGCATGGTTGTCTTCTTTTCTATTCTTATCTTTGGGATATGTTGCTTATCTTGTTCCGTGGGTTTCTTTTTTGGGTGCCTTTGGGTTACTTAATAAAAAAACAAGCTTAGGATTCCATGGGGCATTAATGATTGTAAGGGGCATCGGTGCCTTTTTGCTGCTTATTTCAGTAACAGGTTGGGTCACGCTTAGATTTGGCACGGCTTCGCCTTTTCGTTCTTCTACAGGCGGCTTAATCGGACAAATGACAACAGAAGTATTGCTTGTTTGGCTGACGCCATTGAGTGCAAGTTTAATTTTGGTTGCTTTTTTCTTGCTCGGTTTGACACTTTCAACGCCTGTTTCCTGGGTGAAAATGGCAGATCGTTTAGGTGAGCGTATTGTATATTTTACCAGCTGGTTTTTGCAGGAGTTTAAAAAACGTCTTGTTGTTTATGCTAAAGAGTGGGCGCGCGCTAAAACAGAACATCGTTTGCAAGAGAAGCAAACTCAAAAAGTAACGAAACCAGAACCCTCTTTTTCATTGTTGGGTTTTAAAGGATCAGTAACGACGGCAGAAAAAAAACCTGAGAAAAAAATACCATTAGAACAGGCCTTTTCGGTTAACTTAAAGGCTGTAGGCGAAGTGCTGTCTTTGCCTAAGCCTGCTCCTATACGGATTGATAAGCCTATCGCCGCAAAAAGAGTGAAGCCTGTAGGCGAAATGCTTGAAATGAGTGATGCATTGCCTTCTCTTTCTTTATTGGATATTTCTGAGGAGACAGAAAGACGAGGTTACAGTGAGGAAGCGCTTCAGCATATGAGTGTTTTACTTGAGGAAAAATTACAGGATTTTGGTATAGAAGCCAAAGTAACGGGTGTTTTGCCAGGTCCTGTTGTGACACGATTTGAAATACAGCCTGCTGCTGGGGTTAAAGCCAGTCGTATTACGAATCTTGCCAAAGATCTTGCTCGTTCATTGGCGGTGGTAAGTGTGCGCGTTGTTGAGGTGATTCCAGGCAGAACAGTGATGGGTATTGAAATACCCAATCAAGAAAGAGAAATTATTCGTTTAGGTGAAATTATTTGCTCTCGAGAATATGAGCAATCAAAATCTGCTTTAACACTATGTCTTGGTAAAGATATTGCGGGCACGCCTATTGTGGCTGATTTAGCAAAAATGCCTCACTTATTAGTTGCTGGTACAACAGGTTCTGGGAAATCAGTTGGCGTAAATGCCATGTTGCTGAGCATGATTTATAAGTCGACGCCAGAAATGTTAAGACTAATTTTAATTGATCCTAAAATGCTTGAGCTATCGATTTATCACGATATTCCCCATTTATTAACGCCTGTCGTTACAGATATGAAAGATGCCGCAAATGCGTTACGTTGGTGTGTCGCAGAAATGGAGCGTCGCTATCGGTTAATGTCTTCACTTGGCGTTAGAAATTTAGTGGGTTACAACCGAAAGGTGAAGGATGCTGAAAAAGACGGTAAGCCTATTACGGATCCTTTGTGGCGTCCTGCCAGCCCGGCAGAGTTTGGCACAGCGCCGCTTCTTGATGCGTTACCTTTTATTGTCGTTGTAATTGATGAATTTGCTGACATGATGATGATTGTTGGTAAAAAAGTAGAAGAGCTGATTGCGCGAATTGCTCAGAAAGCGCGTGCAGCAGGTATTCATCTTTTACTGGCGACACAGCGCCCTTCAGTTGATGTCATTACAGGGCTTATCAAAGCTAATATTCCTACAAGAGTTTCTTTTCAGGTGTCTTCTAAAATTGATTCAAGAACGATATTAGATCAAGGTGGTGCAGAACAGTTATTAGGCCATGGAGATATGCTTTACCTGCCCCCAGGCACGGGTTTACCTATGCGTGTACATGGTGCTTTTGTGTCAGATGAAGAAGTGCATCGTGTGTGTAATGATTGGCGTGCACGCAGTGAACCAAACTATCTTGAAGAGGTAATTGATGGCCCTGCTTCAGGGGCAGGTTTTTATGGGGCAGAAGGTGGTGCGGAGGATGATCCTGAGGCTGATGAATTATATGATGACGCGGTGCAATTTATTATTGAAGCACGCAAAGTATCGGTTTCTTCTGTGCAGCGTCGCTTTAAAATTGGTTACAATCGAGCAGCGCGTCTTGTTGAAGCAATGGAAATGTCCGGTCTTGTAAGTGCGATGCAATCAAATGGGTCGCGCGAGCTTCTAGTGCCACCTTCTGAGTTGCGTTCAGGGTAGTCTGCCTTAATGTTAAGATTTTAAATTTATTTTTTGAGTAATTTTTATGTTGCGAATCGTGAAATCTGCCTCAGTTTTATTGGCTTTTTTTATTTGTATTTCAGTGATGATTGAGGCAGGTGCCGTCTCTGCTAATTTTCAGGCATCCAATCAGCTCATTAAAAAACTTGAGAAAACCAAAACGCTCTCAGCTTCCTTTAGTCAAACTGTAAAAGATGGCAAAGGTAATCTTATTCAGCAGCATGAAGGTCAAATGTGGGTAAGTCGTCCCCTTAAATTTCGCTGGGAAACACAAGCACCTTCGGCCCAGCAGATCATTTCAAATGGAACACGTTTATGGGTTTATGATATTGATCTTGAGCAAGCAACTGAACAAACTTTGGATAAAAAAGTAGGTAATGTGCCAGGTATTATTTTAAGCGGTGATCCTGAGTCGCTCACTGAACATTTTGTTATTCAAGAAGAGACCGGAGAAGGCATTAAATTTGAAAGGTTTTTACTGACGCCAACCGATGAGGCAGCATTATTTAATAAGATGATTTTAGAGTTTGATGGCGATAAATTAGTAACTATGGAGTTTGAAGATAATCTTGGTCAAAAGACTTGGGTTCAATTTAAAAAAGTAATATTAAATAATAAGTTAGAAGATAAACTTTTTCAGTTCAGCTTGCCTAAAGGTATTGATTTAGTTATTGAAGAGTAAGGTTTTATGAGCCACAGTTATTTATTAGTTATGGCAGGCGGTGCACTAGGCGCGTTACTTCGTCTTTTAAGTTATGAATTATTTAAATGGTTAAATATCATTACTTTCCCCTTTGCCACCTTTTTAATTAATTTAAGTGGCTCATTTTTTTTTGGCGTGATCGCCGCTTTTATTGCTGGTTCTGCCCATGAACTTTCTTTGAAGCTTTTTTTTTTGACAGGTTGCCTTGGTGCATTTACAACATTTTCAGCATTTTCTTTTGAGGTTTTGCAGTTATTGCAGCAGGGCTCATGGAAAATGGCAATTTTTTACAGTTTGTTAAGTGTTGTTTGTTGTGTTGTCGGCGTCTTTTTAGGCCATGCCACTGTAAAAATATTGATTCCTTTGTCATCGTAAAAAAGTGTCGTTTTTTTCTGTTTTCAGTATTCTTGTGTTGAGTATTATGGCAGAGCTTTTGCAGATATTTCTTCATGTCCTCCTTAGTGACAAGATATTAAAAAAATGCAATTGGAGAGCCGCCATGGATAGTCATGATTATTATAAGTTCCCTCATGATCTTGTCGAAAAAAATCAATCATTAAAAGATGATAATAAAACAATGCCTTCGAGTGATCAACTTGCCTCTCTTGGCGAGATGTTACTAGGCCAAAGCATTAAAGCCTCGAATGCATTGCATCATGCTGTGCCTAATCTTGATCGAAAAATTCCTGATGTGACAGATAAAGTAGAGGTGCCCACTCAGAAAAAAAGGCAAGTTTGGGCTGAGCAAGCGCAAAAAGAAATGATGGCGGCAAAAAAAATATTAGAGAAAATCAGAATGACCAATGAAGAAGTTCAAAAGCTTAAAAAAAGTGCAAAGACTATTCAGGATCGCCATCAAAAACTAACTGAGGAACTTGAAGAAAGTATTGAGCAAGTTTCCGTATTAAAAAAAGATACGGCTACAGGTATCGATCGTCTTAAGCATTTGCTGGAGGAATCTGAGCGTGTATTAGATCGATCAAGAAATGCTGAAAGTGAAAATAAAGATTTAATTGAAACAGTTGAGCGGGGTGTGAAACGCCTGCTTAGTATTGAGTCAGAAGTGCGTGCAGGCGTTGAAAAAAATCATGACCGAGATCATGCTCAACGAAAATTGCAGTCAGAATTATTTGATATTCAAAATAATATGCGTGTTGCGCTTTCAAATGTTGATTCTCTTAAGAATGAGTCAAGCTCTATTTTTAATGAGATTAATCTTCGTTGGGATGATTTAAATGAAAATAAAAAAAAACTAAGTGTAATGCTTAAAGGTGCCGAAGAATCACTTGGTACACTTGAATATTTTTATGCTCAATTTAAAGATGATCAGCAATATTTTAAAGAGGACTATCAAGAGAAAAGAAGCGAAATTGAAGCGCTGAGTTTTAAAGTGATGCAACAAGCAGCTGAGACAAAAACGTTGCATGATCAGATGAGTCAGGTTGCCTGCCAAATTGAGCATCAACAAAAGGGGTTTGATCATCAGCAAGCACAAGAAAAGTATTTGCTCGATAGTGCAGAGCAGTCAACGATAGCGGCAAAAGAAGCTGTTGAATGTGCTCATAATACACTTTTACAGTGTCAGACAATTGCTGGTTTGGTAGAAGAAAATAAAGAGACAATTAGCAAAAATAGCGAGGAATTTCAGCGTTATTCTGAACAAGCAGAACACAGATTAAAAGAGATACAAGATCTCACTTTAAAATCTTCTGAATCGCAAAAAATGCTTGATGGAGTGGTTTCTATTGTTAAATCAGAAGCATTGTCATTTCAGCAAGAAAGCCGAGATTTAATCCAAGTAAGCCAAAAAGCATCTGCCGATACAAAAATATTACATCAAAGTGTTAATCATGTTTTAAATGAAATCAATGTACAGAAAAAAGAAAATGAAAGAGTGCATGAAAAATCTAACCAAGCTTTAGTTTTAACGAATAAAGCGTATCAAGAAGTCATAAAAATTTCAGCTGAATCACAGGTAGGAATGGATGAGGTTAAAAAAATAGTAGAGTCCACTCATGCTGTTTATGATGAGTGCCAAAAAATTTATGATAAAAATATTTTTGTTCAAGAATATGCCAGTGATGTTTTAAAAGAAATACTCAAATCAAAATCAGATACTGAGGAATCGGTTAGAAAAATTGATGTAATTCATGATGAGTTTAAGCAGCTGCACCTTAAAGTGAATGACACAATGCAAGCGCAAACTAAAGCCAATGAAGAAAGTAACGCTTTATATGGTGAAATCACAGAGAAAGGACGTGTTTGCAATGAAGAAGCATCAAAACTACTCAGCCAAATAGAGAAAAATAGAAGCTCTTATTACGATGAGTTAGAGCAACTTAATCAGCTTTTAAGAGAAAATCGTCTACTTTCGTCTAAGTTAAATGAATTAGTAAGCAAAGAAGAAGTCTATGCTGTTCATGTTGAAAAAGGCATTTTACAAAATGAAAAATTAAGAAAAGAGCTTATTTTACTTAAAAATAAAAATGACAATTATTCTTCTCAAATAGAGGAGGCGCTTAATAAATTCTCAAGTGCTCAAGGAAAAATTGATGGCGTATTATCTAATGTTGATGCGCTTAAGAATGACGTAGAACAAACTTTTTCGCATCATGCCCAATTGCACGAATCTTTAAAATGCCTGATTGAAAAAAATAAAATAGATGTTGACGAGCATGCTAGTAATATTCAAAAAAATATTGAAGATTTTAATCAAGAGAAAAGTGCGCTTCTGATTACCATCGGTGAAAGAATGGTTGAGCTGAGTGATAATGAACGAGCAATGCGTCATTTACATGCTTTTGTGCATGATGAAGTTGAAGAAGCTAAAAAAATATATGCTTCCATTCAAGGCGTACACAATACTTGTATTCTTGCTCAAGAATCAATTGATAAAGAAAAAGAATCAATGCTTTTTTTTAGAGAAGAGGGTAAGAAATTATTTGATAAAAGTATAGAAATACAAGCAACGCAGCAAATATTTTCCAGTCGTTTTGATGAGAAGTGGGAGGCGCTATGCAGTAGTACTACTGAATTAAATCAGGGTCTTGAACTATTTAAGCAGCATCAGAAGCAGGTCGATCAGTTATTTGAGCAAAGTGAGCTGACCTCAGAAAAAGCACGAAAAATTAATGAAAAGTCTGAGCATGTTTTAGATAAAATGGCAACAATGCTATCTCATGTATCAGAAATTGCTTTTGAAATTAAAACTAAAAAAGTTGAATTTGATGATGTGGCAAGGGCTAACATTGAATATCGTAAATACGTTGAAAGTGCGATTGAAAAAAATAAAGAGAGTTCTTATCTTCTCGATAAAAAAATACAAGTGCTTGATGAAGAATTAAGTGCTTTTTATCTAGAAAAAAATAGGTTATTTGATCTTATTTCTGAGCAAGAAGCCAAAAATAAATTAACAGATCAGTCGTATCAAAAAACGATTAATTTGACATTGAACATTGAGAAAATAAAGTCTGATATAGATAATACATTTGAGGAGCAAAAAGAATTAAAAAAATCAATTTTTTTAATTAATGAGATTACACAAGAAGAATTATTAAAAGTAAAACAAAAAACTTTTGAAATAGAATCATTAACTGAAGAAAATAAAAAAATAAAAGAAGAGCTGAAAATTAAACTTCAAGATGCTGATGATTATTCCTCTAATCTTCAAGCGCTACTGGCTCACGCTGAATCTCGTCATAATGAAAAAAAGCTAGAGCTTGAAAACTCAGGCGAGAAAATGAATCATTTTGCTGCAAAAGCACAAGAATTATTAAAGCAACATAAAGAAAGTATGGTGACTTTAAAAGAATCTCAATTAATCAATAGAGAAAGTCGAATTAATCAAAAAGAAATGCAAGGTGATATTCGTGCTTGTCGTCAGGAAATTGAACGTTTATCAAAAGAAAATCAGCAATTAAAAAATGATCAGCCAGATGCTTCTTTACAGCATGCCCAAGTACAGGCAATTAAAGCATTACAGGCACAAGTAAGTCAGCAAATGCTTTATATTAAGCAGTTTCAACAATTTATCCAACAAGAAAAAAGTGCTGCTGTGACAACTAATAAAGATATTGCGCCAAAAAATGGATTAGATTCAACGCTAGATAATTTTAAAGAGAGCTCAAAAAATTTATTTTCTTTTCCTTCAGATGAAGAAGAGGCTGATTTACTAGCCGATCTTGATGAGCGACTTCATGCTACTAAATATTTTGAGTCAAAAAGAGAGCCAGATAAAAAGAAAGGAATTAAAAATTTTCTACTTTAATTCTATATATGCTAATCGTTATACTTGTGATGTACGAGGCATATCCTGAGTAAAATAACTTTCTATTATGTGACAACCGACATTCCGCATAGTGGCAAAATTTTTTGTGAGCATTATTGTTTTGTTTATCTTTTGATCTATTTTTCATGATTCAGAACTCATTTTGATGCATTTATCAGCTCCGCTTTAAATGACAGAGTGTCATAGAGAATCTCAGCGATCATAAATGGGATTAATATGAAATTAAAATAGGCGAGTGAAAGCGCAAAAATAGCAAATTTAAGTCTTTTTCTTGTAATAAAAAATAATTACAAAGACTTAATTGGCCACTATGCGGAATGACGGTTAGATAATTAGAGATGCTAAGAGAGAAGTAGGCGGGGAGGTACACATCCTTGTGAAAAAATGAACGATAAAAAGAAAATTTTTAAAAAATAAAAAGACTATTTTTCTCTTTTATATTCTTGAAAATCTTTAACGACTTTTGATGTAATGCTCAAGCTTGTAACTGTTTTGCCCATAGAGACA
>CAMAPQ010000092.1 GCA_945860125.1 Klebsiella pneumoniae | reverse complement strand
GAGACAAAGCAAGGTGCTCCGTCTAGTCAGAAGGCGATAGCAGATGATGATGATGATGGCTTTGAAATGTTTGGTGAAGCAGCCCCCGCAGCCCCTAAACCAAAGGCTGCGATGCCGCAAAGCCTTGATGATGAGTTTGAATCTTTATTGGATCAAATGCATGGAAAAGGGAAGGGGCCGAGCGTTTTTACCTCACCTTCTCAAGCGTCCTCTATTCAAGCCCAAGAGACTGCTGAAAAAGCAAATCTTCAGAAGATAATGGATAGTCCTAAACAGGATATTTCTGATGATGAATTTGAAATGTTACTAGATGAGTTACATGGAAAAGGTAAGTCTATTAAGGTTGATGCGTCTAATGTTAATGCGTCCGCTGCTTCTCATCCTTCAGCTGCTAGGGCTCAAGCTAAGCCTAATACAGATGATAGTGTGGCTAAGTTTTTAAGCGAGATGGAGAGTAGTGCTGTGATTCAAGCCCCTAGGGTTGAACGGGCTAGACCTGCTAAATCTAATGAGCGAGATGAGGATGATGAGTCTCGCGCTCAGCCTGCGCAAGGTGCTCAAAAAGATGCTGCAGCGCAAGAAACAACGGTGCGCGTTGATACAAAACGTTTAGATGACATTATGAACATGGTAGGTGAGTTAGTCTTAGTACGTAATCGTCTTGTTAGGCTTGGTTTAAAAAGCGTAGATGAATCTATGGCGAAAGCGGTAGCGAATCTTGACGTGGTGACGGCTGATTTACAAACCGCTGTCATGAAAACGCGTATGCAGCCGATTAAAAAAGTATTTGGTCGTTTCCCAAGAGTGGTGCGCGATCTTGCGCGTAATCTTAAAAAAGAAATTAACTTGGAGCTGAAAGGGGAAGAGACAGATCTTGATAAAAATCTTGTTGAAGCACTGGCAGATCCTTTAGTGCATTTAGTGAGAAATGCAGTTGATCACGGGATAGAAATGCCTGAGGTGAGAGAGAAAACAGGTAAATCAAGAGTGGGTAAAGTGACTCTAGCGGCCCAACAAGAAGGTGATCATATTGTCCTGTCTATTAGTGATGATGGCGGCGGCATGGATCCTGAAATGCTCAGAAGGAAAGCAGTTGAAAAAGGAATTATGGATCAAGAAGTCGCTGATCGTTTAAGTGAGACAGAAGCTTTCAATCTTATTTTCCATCCTGGCTTTTCAACGAAAGATCAAGTTTCGGAACTATCAGGCCGTGGTGTGGGCATGGATGTGGTGAAGACTAAGATCACACAATTAAATGGCACGATTGATGTTACTTCAGTGAAAGGTGGAGGAACTATAATTGCTATTAAAGTTCCTTTAACACTAGCGATTATGCCTACTTTGATGGTGATGATTGGAAAGCAGACGTTTGCTTTACCTTTAGTGAGTGTCAATGAGATTTTCCATATTGATCTTACAAAAACGAATGTTGTGGATGGCCAGGAAGTGGTGGTTGTTCGTGAGCGTGCGTTACCTTTATTTCATTTAAAGCGTTGGTTAGTGCAAGAAGACTGGAGCCTCCCACAAAAGAAGACAGGTCATGTTGTTGTTGTCTCTGTTGGCACGCAAAAAGTCGGTTTTGTGGTTGATCAGTTAATTGGGCAGGAAGAAGTGGTGATTAAGCCGCTTGGTAAAATGTTGCATGGCACAGCTGGCATGGCGGGTGCAACGATTACAGGAGACGGCAGAATAGCGCTTATTTTAGACGTGCCCAGTATGCTCAAACGTTATGCGGGAAGAGGGTAACATTGTGTCAGTTGTTACAGCCTTAGTGGTGGATGATTCTGCTTTTTTTCGGAAAAGAATTACTGAAATCCTCAATGCCTCTGGCGAAATTAAGGTGGTAGGTACGGCACAAAATGGCGTAGAAGCGATTGAAAAAGCGATTGCGCTTAAGCCAGATGTGATTACGATGGATTTTGAAATGCCCACGATGGATGGCATTACCGCTGTTAGACAAATTATGCAGAAAGCGCCTACCGCCATTTTAATGTTTTCTTCTTTAACATTTGATGGGGCAAGTGTGACATTTGATGCCTTAGCGGCAGGTGCACTTGATTTTTTACCTAAGAATTTTCATTCTGTTTCCAAGGGCGCTGAAAATAAAAGAGTTTTACTTGATAAACTGCTTGCCTTAGTAAGAAAAAAAGACAGAGAAGAAAACTTAAAAGAATTAGCAACAAACCCTGCTATTTTAGAAGTTCTTACTCAAGAAAAGCCTGTTCATCGTGAGGCTGTTTTTTCTAGCCACGCGTCAGTTGAGCCTGTTCGAAAGAATATACTGGTTGTGCCATTCTCTGGGCGTTTAATTATTATTGGCGCTTCAACTGGTGGGCCAAATGCAATCCAAAAAATTTTAGTTAAGTTGCCAGAAAATTTCCCTTATCCCATTGTCATTGTTCAGCATATGCCTGCCGCCTTCACCAGTGCTTTTTCTGAACGTTTAGATGATATGTGCAATATTAAAGTAAAAGAGGCGGTTGATAACGATCCTATTATGCCTGGCACAGTATTAGTTGCCCCTGGTGGGAAACAGTTGATTTTTAGGCGCGGCAAGCCCTGTGTGGTAAGTATTTTAGAGGGAGATGAGCGTCTTCACTATAAGCCTTCCGTTGATATTAGTTTTGGTTCTGCTGCCAAGTGTTATGGTCAGAATGTACTCGCAATTGTTTTGACAGGCATGGGGGCAGATGGCCGAGAAGGTGCGCGCTTACTTAAACGGGAGCAAGCAACAGTATGGGCGCAAGATCCGGGTAGTTGTGTGGTATATGGCATGCCTATGGCCGTTCAGAAAGCGGGTTTAGTGGATGAAGAAGTAAAGCTTGATATGATTGCTGATCGCCTCATTAGAGAGGCACGTGATGGGTAAGCTCGATAAGCTCAGTATATTCGGCATTTTTTTGAGTATCACGACGATTCTCGGCGGTAACTTTTTAGGCGGTGGTAGTTTGGGTGGGTTAATAAATTTTCCTGCCCTTTTTATTGTATTAGGGGGCACTATTGGTGCGTGTCTTTTACAAACACCGTTATCCGTTTTTTTGCGCGCTATAGAGCTTTTAGCGTGGATTTTTTCACCCCCTGTTATCAATATGGGTGATGTTGTTCAGTCTGTGTCCAGATGGGGCAAAGTGGCAAGACAAGAAGGTTTGTTAGGGCTTGAGCGAGTGGCAGAAGGCGAAAGTAATTTAACCGCTAAAAAAGGGTTACAGTTATTAGTCGATGGTGCTGAGCCTGAGGTGATTCGCCAGATTTTAGAAGCTGAGGTAATTTCGTGTCAGAAAGAAGAGCTACGTTCAGCCAAGGTGCTGGAGTCGATGGGGGGATATGCGCCAACGGTGGGCATTATTGGTGCCGTCATGGGCTTGATTCATGTTATGGGTCATTTGAGTGATCCCTCTCAGTTGGGGCAGGGGATTGCAACCGCGTTTGTGGCAACGATTTACGGTGTGGCTTTTGCCAATCTTTTTTTTATTCCTGCTGCTAATAAATTAAAAATGATTATAGAAAGAAGAATTACAGCAGAAGAAATTGTGATTGAAGGTATTGTCGCTATTGCTGAGGGAGAAAACCCTAGAGTGATACAAATGAAGCTCATGAGTTATCTTGATGCGACAGATCGAAAATTAAAGGAAGCGGTATAAAAAAATAAGGAATTACGATGCTTCTTAATAAAATGACTGAAGAGGTTGAATCAGTAAACCATGATCGTTGGCTTGTTTCTTATGCTGATTTTATTACCTTGCTTTTTGCCTTTTTTGTAGTGATGTATGCCATCTCTTCGGTAAATGAAGGTAAGTATAAAATTTTATCTGATTCTTTAGAGCAGGTCTTCAATGATGACAAGAAGTTTACTGATGAAGAAAAAATTAAAAAAAACATCGCAATTGAACAGCCGTTAGGTCAGCAAAAAGAAGAAAAATTAGCGGAAAAAAAATTACCTGAAGTATCCGAAGTAAGTGATACGCAGCAACTGACAAAAATTTATTTTGAGTTGGAAAAAGCCTTAAAGGAATTTAGTGCAGATAAAAAAATTAGTATTACAGCAACACAGTTTTGGATTGAAATTAATATGAAATCCAGCCTGTTATTTCCAAGCGGTATTGCCGAAGTAAATAATGAAGCGTTTTATTTAATTGAATCTATTGCAGCAATTATTGATGCGTATCCTAATCCTATTATTGTGGCAGGCTTTACCGATAATATTCCTATGAAAAATAATTTTTATCCTTCAAATTGGGAGTTATCGAGCGCTAGAGCGAGTGCTATTGTGCGTTTACTTGTTGAGTTTGGTGTGCCGTCTTCTAATTTAAGTGCGGTAGGTTATGCTGATGCACAACCCATTGGAAGTAATGATACAGAAGAAGATCGGCAAAAAAATAGACGTGTTGTCATTCGTATTGCTAAAACGCCAGAAGAAAGTGTAAAAAAAATCATATTAACAAATGAGTGAAGGATAAAAAAATGATTACGACGGTTGACAAAACACAAACTGATAAAATAAATCAGCTTGTCACTTTCAAGTTAGCTCGTGAAGTCTATGGCATTAACGTGATGCAAATTCAAGAAGTTTTGCGTTATACCACTATAGCGCTTGTGCCGGGTGCGCCAAGCTATGTTCTGGGCATTATTAATCTTCGTGGTAACGTTGTGACGGTTATCGACTCTCGTGAAAGATTAGGCTTGCCTTCTTACGAGCCAACGGATGAATCAAGAATTTTAATTATTGAAATTAATCATCATATCATTGGCATTTTAGTAGATAGCGTGGCTGAAGTCGTTTATGTGCGTCAATCTGAAATAGAAGCAACGCCGCACGTGGGTAATGATGAGGGTAATCGTTATATTTATGGTGTGGTACATAAAAATAATATTGTGCATATTTTAATTGATATCACGAAATTATTATCAGATGACGAATTGAGCGAGCTATTTGAAGTATAAATGGCATGATCCATGCTGAATAATTTATATCGATAGATTTGTAGTATGAGTTGTGACGAGATTTCTTATTAAAGATGAGAGGATATAACAATGGATTCAGTAGCTGCAGCAAAATCAGGAAAAGCACAGGAAAATCAGGTATTACAATGGGCAACTTTTCGTTTAGGGCGAGAGTTATACGGTATTAATGTGATGCAGGTGAGAGAAGTATTGCGTTATGTTGAAATTACCCCTGTTCCTGGTACGCCCAGTTTTGTTTTAGGCATTATAAATTTGCGTGGTAACGTTGTAACGGTTATTGATGCGTGTCGCCGTTTATCATTAGATACCTCTCATGTGAATGATGATAATACGAGAATTGTGATTATTGAAGCGAGCAACCAAGTGATTGGTATGTTGGTTGATAGTGTGGCAGAAGTGGTGAATTTAAGGCAGTCAGAAATAGAAAGCACACTTCATGTTGGTAATGATGAAAATTCAAAATTTTTTCAAGGTGTTTGTAATAAGAGCTCAGAGTTACTGATTTTACTTGAGCTGAATTCCTTAATCACTATGAGTATGTGTTCAGATTTCTAGCATTAATTTGTGCAAGGCATTCAAGTTAATATCTGCTATTTGAAATAGGATTATAAAATCTGATGTGGGGTGGTGTATGCAATCAGAATGGGCATCTCTTGCGTTAACAGGCAGTGGATTATTGATGTGTTTATCATTTTGGTTAAGTATCCGCATTTATCGTGATCGTGAGTTAGCTTTAGTCAAACGTCTTGATCAACAAGAAGAGTATTTGCAAGAACTTAAAGAGGCTTTAAAGCTTGTTAATCGTGGTGCAATGGGTATTGGTAATCGTTTGCACCGTTCTGAAAAAGTTATTTCAAATTTAGTTGAAATATCGGCGCATGAGAGAAAAAGAAATACGGTTCAACCTAAAAAAGATCGTCATCAGTTATCTGAGCTTATGATTCAAGGTGTTGCGGCAGAAACGGTGATGGATACGTTTGGTTTGTCTCGTGGAGAGGCGGATATTTTACATTCTCTAAATGAGAACCGGTTAAAAAAAGAAAAATTAAATCGTTAAAGATCTAAGGCTTCAGATGACTGAATCCTATACTGAAAAGTGAAGTGAAAAGTTCAGTATTTGAGGTAAGTTATGAATGTAAAATCTAAAATAATTATTAATATATTATTCATTGTTTTATCTTTTTTTTGTTTATCTGCAAGAGCAGAATCACCTTTAGTTATTACCGGTGCAAATACCGTTAACGCTGATCAAGCTAAAAACTTATACGATTCAGGTGCGATTTTTATTGATGTGCGGGATAGAAAATCATGGGATTATGGCCATATTTCAGGGGCGATGCATTTAAGTTTTATTGATGATTCATTTGCACTTTTATATGTGTCTGATGTGATGTCTAAAGATACACCGGTCGTTTTTTATTGTGATAGTTCACTACCGCCTATTGCGGCAATGGCAAGCTTTTTTGCAGCAAGTTGGGGTTATAAAAATGTTTATTTTTATCGTGATGGTTATTTTTCTTGGTTAGCCTCTGATTTTCCAGTTGAGCATAATATTGCTTCTAATTAGCGCAAAATCATTTTTCCTTGTAAGTGATAGATGAATGCAATAATTTGTGCAATCGCAAGATACAACTCTCGTGGAATGGTCTCGCCTAATTCAAGTTGGGCGAGAAGACGCGCAAGTTCTGAGTTTTCAAGAATAGGAATATTATTTTCTTTGGCAATTTTTAGTATTTCTTCTGCAATATAATCTTTTCCTGTTGCGCTAATTGTTGGGGCATTTTCACCATCGTATTCCAATGCAATCGCAATTGTTTTTTCTTCATTTTTCATGCATGAATATCCAAAATAGAATAGTGGTTTAAGTGCTTTTTCTGTAGGGGTGCGCCTTGTTCACAGCTCACTTCTCCTACTTGAAATCCTACTGACAAAAAAGATTTTTCTAGAAAAGGCAAATTTTTTTTGGCGATATCTAAAGTTGATTTTTTTTCAGCCCAAATTTTGCTCGCTATTTTATTTTTAAATAAAGAAAACTCAACATGCATTGCGCCTAACTGATGCAAGTCAAAAGCAAGGAGTGCTTTCCAACAAGTGCTTTTTTCCTGTTTTCCTTTGTTTTCTGAATAAGATTCCTCCCATTCAATTTTTGCGTGAAAGATATCTGGCTTTCCGTCTAGACCTATCATCGGGAACTCAAAAAATAAACAATGAGGTGCCTGTTCACTTTTTTGAGAGGTAAGAGAGGCTAAGTCGTGGAGTGTGTTACGCGATAAAACGCCTTTTATTTGTTCTGAAAGGTAATGCTGAGCTTCTTCAAGTGTCATGTTTTCTATAGCGGCATAGGCGGCTCTTTTTTGTGGTTGAATAAAATCCAGCCCAAAAATAGGCGGTAAGAGTAATTTTTGAGCAAGAGGTAATTTGTTATCGGGTAGGCTATTTTCTTTTATATTGAGCGGTTTATTTTTTATTTCGCTATCGATTATTTTTTTTATTTCTTTTAGTAAAGTTGATAAATCAAAAGTATTACTTTCTTTTTTTTCTATTTTTTTATTTGGATTGATGAGCGTTTCAATTATTTCAACGGCTGTTTTAGTATCTTTTTTTAAGTCTTTTTCTTGAGGGATTTTTAAAAAAAGAAGAGAGATTTTTTTTAAAATCTCTCTTGAATTAATATCATTTTCTCCTGTTATTTTTTTTGTGAAATGCGCTAGCTCAAGCAATAAAGTGGGTAAGTCTTTTTGTTGATTAAGATTGGAAATAATATTTTGTTTAATGAGTTGGCTAGATGCTTGGCTAGAGAAATGGCTTTTTCCTTCTTCTTTATTGAAGGTTTCAATAATAGAAAACTGCTGCTTATCATTAATCTGGGTTTTAATAAACGTATTTTGTAAGAACGGTTTTAAGGTTAATAGTGGCAGTGTTTTGTTGGTTTCAAGCCACATGACGTTTGTAAGATAAATCGCAGGTTTGCTAGGCGTTTTAGTGGCTGTTTCTGTGAGTATCTGGCTGGGTGTTTGTATGAGTGTTTGAGTAAGTTGTTGTTTGGATGCTGAGGCAGGCGTTTGTCTTATGTTTTGAGTAGTGGGTTGAGTGGCGAGTTGTGTCGGATTTTGGGTGAGTTTTAGGGCTAAAAGAGGGTTTTCAATATCAACGATTTCCCCTGATTCAACTGATTGTGCTAGTTGTTGAGTGAGTTGTTGAGCCTGTTGTTGCAGCTGTGGTGGCAATAACGCGGCAAGTTTTGCATCAAGAGGAAGAGCGCTTTCTTTGGTAATGAAAGTGGCAATATCGCCTATTTTTTGTGCAATCAGTAAGCGTAAATCTGCAGGTAATTCAAGACTTTTTATAAGTGAAGAAAGCTCAGCAGAAGTAACGCCTTGAGTATTTGTCGGTGTGGTTGTTTCAGTCGTAGGCGTGCTCGAAAAAACGTTGCTCAGTTTTGAGCTGAGCAATGAGGCGATTTGAGCAGTTGAGATAATTTTATTTTCCATAATGGAAGAAGTATAGATCTCCCATTATGGTTCAGCCGATGTTAGTTATTAAAAATAGCGTTAAAAACTACGAGTTAGTCCGTGGGCATTGCGCTTGTCGCTGGTGGGCTTTCTTCTAGAATCGCGGCGTACGTGCTTAAGTTGCTAGACCTTGAGTCTTCTTCGTCGAAAGGACGGTCTTCATCATTGTCGCTTCTCTGCAGCGCAGCTTTTTTCTGCTCTCTCTCTGAGACTAAATTGCTCGCTAAGCTGACTCTTAGTGGTTGTTGTTGATCTGGTACTCTGACTTCCTCCTCGTTTCCCTGCGACACAGCTGTGTGATGCTGAGAATGACTGGCGGCGTCCTCTTTCGGGAGAAGAAAAGCGAGTTCCCTACCACCATGGCGAGAGCGATTTAATTCGTCTTCAGGTGGAGAACCTACCGCTACTGAACTTAACATATTGGTTTTAAACTGATAAAAATCATGCAGTGCATCACGTAGTAGAATTCTAGCGTAAGGTTTATCTATTATTTGTT
>CAMAPQ010000091.1 GCA_945860125.1 Klebsiella pneumoniae | reverse complement strand
CCCCCAATCCACTGAGTTTTTCTTTGTTCATTTTGTGTGGTTGTTGAAATATTAATCGTTTCAATCTGCTGGAAACCAAGGCGTGCTAACATTTTATGAATAAGCGCGACTGAAAAAATAAACCAGACATTTGACATTCCCGCATAACGATTTTGGGGAAGTAATACCGTATTTTCATCTCCTTCAATAACTAAAGTTTCTAATACTAATTGACCTCCTGGTTTTAGCAGGTTTTTAAGGTGTGTTAAGTGCTCAATTGGTGATTTTCTATGATAGAGCACACCCATGGAAAAAACAGTGTCGAAAATACGCATTTCTTTCGGTATTTCTTCTAAAGTAAGCGGTAGAACATAGGCGTTTTTAAGTGGTGAGAAGTGATGCATTATTTTCCACTGGAAAAGATATAGTAATGAAGGATCAATACCTACCACGCTATGAGCGCCAGCGCCGAGCATCCTAAAGGCATAGTATCCGTTACCACATCCCACATCGAGTATAGTTTTATTTTTAAGTGAAACAGCTTCTTTCAGGCGATCCCATTTTAAGTTTGACTGCCACTCTGTATCTATTTTTATATCAAAAAGATTAAAAGGGCCCTTACGCCAAGGTTTTAAATGCTTAAGCTTTTGATAGAGTTGCATGCTTTCTTCTGGTGTTACATCATGCGGATTACCAATTGATATTGCCTCTGCGTTAAAATCAAAGACAGTTATATCTTTATTCGGAAGGTGTTCAATCGCACTTTTCCATTTATTAAAATGAACTTCGTTTTTCTCAAAAAAATGCTCAAGTTTTTTTGGTAAAGCGTTCAGCCAAGCTTCGCTAGTTGGTGAGGATAAAAGAGTAAAAAAATCGCCGTAAAAATGAGCAATATCAATCATTTTTGGGCAACCCACGAGGCAAATTGGTATCCTTGAAACCATTGATCAAAGGCAGTAAAACCTGCTTGTTCAAAGCGTTCTTCATGGGTTGTCGTTGTTTCTGAAATTAAAAAATTTTCGATTGCTTGTCTTTTTTGGCTGATTTCAAGTTCGCTGTAACCATTTGCTTGTTTAAAAGCATGGTGCAATAAATTCAGTCTATTCTGTTTGTTTTGAGTGTCGTATTTTATTTTTTCAGAGACAACCAAAATACCCTGTGGTCGTAGGGCATTGTATATATGTTTGATAATAGAAAGCCTTCTTTCTGGTGGTATAAATTGCAATGTAAAATTGAGCACGACCATTGAGGCGTTTTCAAGTATGGTAGTTTCAATATCCTCACAAATATATTCGATCGGGTTGAGTAAGGGTGTGTCTATTATATGTTTTTTAGCGCGTTCTATCATTGCAGAGGAGCAATCAATGCCAAAAATTTTGCAGTGCTTTTTTGGCGTGCTGTTAGCTATCACCAGTGAGGCCGCACCTAATGAGCAGCCAAGATCATAAACGTGCGAGTTATCTTGTAGTGCTGTTTTTGCAAAAACACCAATTTGCGAAATAATAAAAGCATACCCTGGAATTGAGCGGTGTAACATATCAGGAAATACGTTAGCAACGTGTTCATCAAATTGAAAAGTCACTATTTCTTCGATAGTATTTTTATAAAGCGTATCAGCGTTGTATTTTTTATCCATGACGTTTTAAAAGAAAATCTTTAGCTTGATTAATCTGAGCAGCAATGAATTCGCTGCCGCCACGGTCAGGGTGATTTTTTTGTATCATTCTTCTATGTGCCTGAATGATCATTTCCCGGGTTGGTATGATTTCAGTGAGACCTAAAATAGAGCGAGCTGTTTTTTCATCTAGCTGAGCGGAGGGTGTACGGGTAACTTCTTCGTGAGAGTGAGGGCGATAACCGTTATTTTCAGCATTATAAGGTGTTTCTTGCTCCGCATTTTTTCTATACTGTGAATATAGCGGATGTAGATTAATGACGAGCGGCAGTAGGCGTCTTGCGAACAGGGTTGTTACAAGGATAATAATGCCTAATACGTAGAGGCTGCCTGTAAGTAATAATAAGGCAATCAGGGAGACAAAAAAGCTGCTGAAATGTTGGAGTCGCTTTATAGGGTTATCTTTAGGGGTTTTTAAAAGTCCTATAAAGCCATGCAAGGCAAATAATGTAATGGCCAAAAGGGCAAGCGCTCGAAGCATAAATAAGGGTACTAAATTATTGAGGTGACGGAACAGCACTTTGCATAGTGTAACGTTTTCTAAAATAAATCGACAAGCGTAAAATTTAAGTCTTAGGTATTAAAGAGGGTAAAAATATTGAAAAAAGTATTAAGATGGTTCGCTAGGTTACAATTAGGCGTAATTTTTTTTGTGGCAGGTTTTTTTCTAAAAAATTTATTTCAAAAAAATGAAAAGCTAAGAGCTCAGTTTCAAAATAAAAAAATGCCTATACAGTTAAAAATTGATAATAACAGCATGTCTTATTATCTCGTGATAGATGAAGGGCGTGTCCGTTATGGTCGGGGCGAGCTTAAAGAGAGAAATCCTCTATATATTCAATTTGAAAGTGCAGAGCAGTGTAAAAAATTATTGTTTAGTAAAGATGCTAGGCTTTTTATGAGTGCAATACAGGAAAAAAAAATCATAATGAGCGGAGATGTGTCAATTTTAATGGATTTAATGAGCGTGGTGAAGCAGCTTACAGAAAGGAAGCAAAAAACTCATGAGTGAAGTGCTTTTTTCAAGCTGCTATGAGCTACTAACTTTATTAAAACAAAAAAATATTCAATTATATCTTGATGAAAAAAATGAGCTAAAGTGCAAAGCCCCTGCTGGAGCAATGACACAAGATATCCTTTTAGGATTAAAGCATTATAAAGTAGAGCTTATTGGCTTGTTAAACAATTTTCAGCAGGCTCGGCATAAAAAAAGTGAGGAAATCACCCCTAAAGCGAGTGAAGTTTTATTGGTAGAAAGGGGCGATAATATGCCGCTTTCAAATGCTGAAAAAAGATTCTGGCTCTTACATTTTAGTTCGCTATATCCTTCTGAATATAATATTAGTATTGCCTATCAAATAAAAGGAAACCTTAATAAGGTTTTTTTTCTAAACGCATTTCATGCCGTTATTAGAAGGCATGAGATTTTAAGAACGCAATTTTTTATGAAAGAAGGGGTTCCTTATTCTCGTATTCTTCAAGAAATAGACTTTTCTTTTGATACAATTTTTCTTGAAAATGCGCCCTCATCTGAAGTGGCATTGCAAATTTTACAGATACAAAATAAACCTTTTGATTTATGTCAGTTGCCGTTATTTAAAGCCGTATTTATTGAAAATATTTTTTTGGAAGATGAAAAAAAGAAAGAAACTTATCTCGTTTTTTTAATTCATCATATTATTTGCGATGGCTGGTCAGTTAATATTCTCATTAGCGAACTTTTCCAGTTGTACGAAAATCTTCTAACCCAGAACCCTCTGGCTTTATCTTCATTAACTCTACAGTATATAGATTATGCTTTATGGCATGATATTTATGCTTTAAGTGAACCTCGTGCATTGCCTTTTTGGTTGCAAGAGCTTAAAAGTATTGATCCCTTATTGAATTTATCTGCATTAAGACTAAATAAGCCCATTATAAATAATAAAAATAAAAGAATGATTCATGCTTTTGAGTTTGATGAAGAATTATCTGGCAATCTTAAAAAATTTGCTAAAAAAAATCAGATGTCTATTTTTAACGTTTTTCTGGGTATTTATGGCTTGTTTTTATACTTTAAAATGTTGAAAAATAATTTTGCTGTGGGTGTGCCTGTTGCCAATCGACAATTAAAAGAGAGTGAAGATCTCATCGGTTGTTTTATTAATACAGTTGCCGTTAGATTTTCTATTGATGAAAATTTAACATTTCTTGACTATTTCTTTGATCTGAAAGAAAAGTGGAAATTAATCAATGCCTATCATTTCTATCCGTTTGAGCAATTAGTAGAGGCATTAAATCAACCTAGGCAAGGTGACGGCCTGCCTATTTTTCAGACACTTTTTACCTATCAAGTACAGGTGAATGAAAAAAAAGAAGGGCTAAAAATTGCTGATGTATCTTTTATAAAGCGTCCTACCTCAGAAGGGGCTGCAAAATTTCCGTTTCAGCTCACTATTTTTGAGGAGGGTGACGTTTTAAGAGGTGAGTGGGAATGGCAGAGTCAATATTATCAACAAGCGGATATAATTGAATTTACCAATCAATTATGTTGTTTGACAAACTATATTTTAAAGTATGAAAAAAGCAAAATAAATGAGTGTTTAATTTTTAGCTTAAGCAGAAAAATATCATTTTTATCCGGAAAAATTAACGGCGATGATAGTTGTAATGCTAAATCAGATAAGACTAAAACACCTCTACATAAGGCTATTCAGCCCTATCTATTTAGTGATTGGTATCAATTTGAAGATAGGCTTGCTATTAAGCAAGGTGATATAAGTTGTACATATAAAACACTATATGCATTAAGTGATATCGTGACTGAAAAATTAGCATTACATGTTAATTCAGGAGATAGAGTAGCATTGCTTTTTTATCCTTCTGTTGAAATGATTGCAACTCTTTTAAGTGTTGTAAAGTTAGGCGCTATTTATATTCCTCTCCATGCTGATTGGCCGGCAAGCCGCATAGAAAAGATCATTGCATTAGCAAACGTTAATGTTATTTGTGTTGGTGCTAATTTTTCTTCCGAAAACTATTTTATTTTAAATAATTTGCTAGAAATCCCCATCATTTTTAGTGCCGAAGATTTTTTGTATGTGCAGAAAAAATGCTATAAAAAATCTGAAGATTCATTGGTATCTTATATTCCTTCTTATGTTTCAAGTGCGCGCTCTATTTTTTATATTATTTTTACGTCAGGTTCAACAGGTGAGCCAAAAGGCGCTAGTGTTTTTCATGAGGGTGTTATTAATTTGCTTGATTGGTATATTGAAACACTTAATTTAAATAAAGAAGACAAAGTTTTAATTTTTAGCTCGTTTGCTTTTGATTTAACGCAGAAAAATATTTGGGCAGCGCTTACTGTTGGCGCATGCATTCATTTGCCAAAAGAGCATTATTTTTTAGCCTCTTCTTGTTTTAGAATAATAGACAAAGAAAAAATAACGCGCATAAATTGTGCGCCAACATTGTTCTATTCTTTGTTGGATGCTGCTTCTGAACTAAGTGAGTCACAGGAAATTAAGAGATATGAAAGTTTAAAAAGCTTAAAAACTGTTGTTCTAGGTGGAGAAGCAATTTATTTAAAAAAAGTACAAGATTGGTTTTCTCATACAAATACAGTGTTACTTAATTCATATGGGCCAACAGAATGTACTGATGTTGTTTCTTTTTATGCGATACAAAAAACAGTTGGTGATTTAAATATAATTGACGGGGTACCCTTAGGTAAGCCAATTAATAATACGACTATAAGCATTGTTAATGATCAGTATGAGTGCTTAGGCTTAAATGAAGTGGGCGAAATTATGATTAGTGGGCTTGCAGTCGGGGGAGGATACTATAATTGCCCTGAATTAACCAAGTTATCATTTATTGATATGGCGCAAGCGCTTTATTATAAAACCGGTGATTTAGGTTATATCGATAAAAATGGGTTGCTCTATTTTATTAGTCGAAAAGATGATCAGGTGAAAATAAGAGGGCTTCGTATTGAATTGTCTGAAGTAGAAACCGCACTTTTACAGTGTGAGGGTGTGACTAATGCTGTTGTCTGTGTAGTACAAGAAAAACTTATTGCTTTTTTAATAGGTAATGAAAGTATTTTTCAATTACATTATCGTCAAGTCCTTATTGAAAAACTGCCTGTTTATTCTATTCCAGAAGACTACTTGTTTTTAATGTTGTTTCCACACACTTCAAGCGGTAAGGTTAATCGTAAAGCTTTAATTGAGCTATATGAAAAAAATGAGCATAATTTTCAGCTTCAAAAAGAAAAAAATATAGACTTTCAGAAAATAGCATCAGAAATTATTTTGCCGTTAAGCGTGTTATGGCGCTCTTTACTTAATAGAGAATTAGCTTTAAATGAGTCTTTTTTTGCAAATGGCGGCAACTCATTTCTCGCTTTAACTGTATTGGCAAAAGTAGAAGAAATATTTGGTGCAAGAATGAGTTTAAGCCAGTTTTTTGTTCAAGATACGCTTGCAGAGCAGGCAAGCTTCATTGAGAAAAAGCTTAATAATAAAATAAGTTCTTCTTTTGTTCATATTATCCAGCAAGCTGATAGCCCAGTAGCTGAATGGGTATTCATTCATCCTATTTTAGGTGATCTTGTCTGTTACAAGGCATTTTTATCGTTTATTCCGCCGTCTTTTCGTGTGTTAGGTGTGGAGTGTTATGATCAAGTGGCATTGATTAAAACAAAAGAAGTACTTTTCGAGCTGTATGCTAGAGAGCTTGTTGCCAGTGTAAAAGGGAAAAAAATAAGTCTTATTGGCTATTCTTTAGGTGGGTTAATTGCTTTGGGTTTAGTGCCTTATTTACAGGAAAGAGGCGTTGAAGTTAACTGGCTTTTAGTAATAGATAGTCAGCTAACGTTAATACCTGATGATAAAATTAATAAAGTAAATGAAAATAAATTATCGTATTTAAAGTCGGTTATCATGAGTTCAATTGGTGATAATGAAGCCGTTACTTCTTTTTTTGAAAATGAAAATGAAAATGAAAATGAAAATGAAAATGAAAATGAAAATGAAAATAGTTTTTATTCTTTTGCTTTTGGTTTGATGAAAGATAAAGCGCTTATTGCTAATGATTTTCCTTTTCTTGCATTTCAAAAAAGATTGAATAATGCCTATTTTTTAAATAAATTATTCCTGTCTTTTGAGCTTAAAAAATCTTTAGTAAAAACTTTTTTTGTGATCGGTTCTGGAGCTGATTTTTTATTGGAACATAACAAGCTAGATTTAAAGAAAGAGAACTGTCTGATGTTAAGTGTTGCGCATCATGAAATTTTAAATGAGGAATGTTCACGATTAATTTATAATTTTATTGCTTAGTTAGTATAAGTTTTTTTATATAAAAATATACGGCTATAGAGACAGAAAGCATAAATAAAAAAACATATAAAGCTTTGAATAAAATAGGAAAATAAAAGCTAGATAAAGGTTCAAATAAAATAACATGCCATTTTGTTTTTTCTATTTTTTGAGAGGAGAAAATTAGTGTTTTCAGGCAGCAATTAAATTGAGAAGCACTTTTATTTTTTAGATTAGGTGCGATTATTTCTGATAAATAAGCCATGTGTTTATCAGTTGATTCTTTTCCTATTGATTTCACTAATATTTTATTGACGGTTTTGTTTGGGTCAAATAAAAACTTTAATTCTTCTGCGTTATTTTTTTTAAGAGGTTTTTTGAAAAAGGCAAGATGTATCTCAGTATTTTTTCTTAAAGATAATTGCTTTTCAATAAATAATTTTTCAAGTCCATTTAATGAAAAAGCAACAATAGTTGAGCCTATTATTTTTTGGCCGGTATCAAAAATGGGTGTGGAAAGTAAAATAAAATAAAGGTCTTTTATTAGATAAGGTCCATCAATTATTGTTTCCCATGAAAAATCAGTATTTAGAAGATAGTGTTCTGGAATTTTTAAACCTACGCTATTTATTTTAATGCCTTTAATGTCAAGTTGCGTAATGCCAAGAACCGTATGACTTTTGGTTGAAATGAGCGCTTGGCTAAGAATTTCTTTTATAGGTTCTTCAATCTCTTCGAGTGACAATGCTTTTTGTTTATGGGCAATTAAATTGGTTCTAATCACAACATTATTTGATAATTGTGCTGCTAACATTTCTGCTTGAGAGAACCACTCTGTAATGCTTGCGCTCATGTGATGAGTATCATTTAACATTTGAGTTCGATGAGCATCGTAAAGTTGACTTGTAAAAATACAGAGCGAAAAAAAAATAAAAAAAAGCGATAAGCCCTTAATGCCTTTTTCCATTATGGTCAGAGTCATTTTTTGAAAGGCTGACTTATTGTGTATTACAGTTTTTTTTTCATCCATTAAGTGGCGCTTTGTTTTTTTTAATGCTTATGCTGGTTGAAAAAAGACGTTATTTTTATTCTAGTCGTTTATATCAAAGGTAGTTGAGAAATATAATCAAGAGATGTTATCTATTACCGTGCTGAATCATGCTTGATGCTAACTCGCTTTAAGCACTTGCATGGCAAGTGCTTAAGATCTTAGCTAAATAGTTTTGAGTGGCAATAAAATATTAGTCGCCATCTAGCATCCTGCCTAGCCCTCCAAGCATAGAGCCTTCGCCTTGGGATGAGCCGCCTGTGCTCGGTGCGCTTGCGATGATGCGGTCAGCAAGGCGTGAAAAAGGTAAACTTTGAATCCATACACTGCCTGTTCCTTGTAAGGTAGCAAGAAACAAACCCTCGCCACCAAAAAGCATGCTTTTTAAGCCAGAAATCATTTGAATATCATATTCAATGCCAGGTGTGAAGGCGACTAAACAGCCGGTATCTAGCCTTAATGTTTCACCTTTTAATTCTTTTTTAATTACCGTGCCACAAGCATGCACAAAAGCCATGCCGTCGCCTTTTATTTTTTGGAGAATAAAGCCTTCACCACCAAAGAATCCCACACCTAAGCGTTTTGTGAAAGCAATGCTGACTTCTGTACCAAGCGCAGCAGCAAGAAATGAATCTTTTTGGCAAAGCAGTTCCTGCCCTAACGCTGCCATATTTAGTGCCAGAATTTTTCCGGGAAAGGGCGCTGAAAAAGCGACTTTTCTTTTCCCGTTGCCGCGGTTACTAAAGTGAGTCATAAAAATTGATTCGCCTGTTAAAGCGCGTTTACCGACTTGTAAAAGTTTTGAAAAAAAACCGCCTTCTGGCTGAGAGCCATCGCCCATTTTTGTTTCAAAGCTAATACCTTCCTCCATATAGTTCATGGCACCTGCTTCGGCGATCACCGTTTCATTGGGATCTAGCTCCACTTCAACCATCTGCATATCATTGCCAATAATTTCATAATCTACCTCATGACAGCGCATATTTTTTTGCTTCCTATTTTATTGGTTATTGTGAATAGTTGTTTACTATAAAAATGATTTACTTCTAGGGCCTGTTGAACTTTCAAAATTATTCTCATCACATCGGTAACCATATAAAAGCGCAAGCTAGAGCCATGGTTCCGATAAAATTTCTTTTCAGCTTATCGTAACGAGTAGCTACCGCTCTGAAGTGTTTTAATCTTGCAAAAG
>CAMAPQ010000090.1 GCA_945860125.1 Klebsiella pneumoniae | reverse complement strand
TAAAAGATTTTATTTTACCTGAAGGACAAAAAGAAAAAATAATCTATGATTTGTTTAGGTCTTTATTGGGCGTGAGTGAGTTATCGACTGAAGATGACTTTTTTGAGCTGGGCGGCCATTCAATACTGGCGATTCGTTTGTTGAATAGCATCAAAAAGACATTTTCATTTGCGTTGCCTTTATCCTTTATTTTTGAAACAAGAACGATTAAAAAAATGGCTTCTGCATTAGAGACGTTAGAGTATTTAACTTTGCCGGTAACAAGTAATCATATACAGCAACACTTAGAAAGTCAGGCTGCAGGAGAGGGCGATTTTGAAGAGTTTGATATCTAAATAGAGATATTTTTTGTGCGCAATTTTTTTAAAATGGTTGGGTGTATTGTGAAAATATTTTATTCGATCTGTCTTGTTTTTTCTTTTTTTTGTCCCTCATTATCCTATGCCTTTGATGCAAATCTCTCTACTTCTGAGCAATGTCTTGTTGCAAGAAAAGAAGCTGTTTTTCTTGATGAAATTTTCCCGCTTTCTGAAAGCATTAAGCAAGAAATTTTTACCTATAAAAAAAGGTGGGTTGATTTTTGCGATAAAAAAAATGACGTGACCCTTGCAGAACTACTCTCTTTAGGAAAAACATTAGGAGATCATCTTGAATTTGGTTTATTTAATAATAATGAAGATGAGTTAGATTGGGAAAAAATAGAAGAATATTTTTTAGAAAAAATAATGCTTTTTTTGCCGGCGTTTGAAGGGGAAGTAACAGAGTATAATTACTATCACCCTAAAATGACTGATTTCAGCATGCTTTCTCAATATGGTAGCAATGAAGACAAGAATTTTTTTCAGTTATATCAAAAATTTTATGATCAAAGTATTCTGCCCTCGTGGTATGACCAAACATGGGATTATGGTGGCTGTCTTAAATTTGGCGAGTTTAATTGGATTGATGCCTTTAATGATCTTAATAAACTTAAACACGCTAATGCAATCATTTATAGGCAAATTGCCGATAACGTTGAATTAAATTTAAAAGAAACATTAGAGTATTTATATACAGAAGACGAAGAATCTGGTGTGGATATTTGTACTTGTTCAGAAAAAGAGTCAGTAAAGGAAGATTTACTAAAAATAAGCGCCTATCTTGATCAGCACAAGCAGATGCCTGATTTGATTAAGAAGCTAGATACAATTATTGATCGTATTAATAAGGGGAAAATTTCTATTCCTTCGTATAAGAAAAACGAGTGTAAGTTTGGTTAAGTACTAGATAGGACTTACGCAAAATCGCCCAGCTTTGTTGTCCTGCCTCGCCATACAGCGTGTACTGTCTTCGTCAGGACGCCTTGCTGGAACAATTCTACGTAAGTCCTACTGTGAGTTTCCGCCGAGCCTGTGTAATATCATTTATTTTTTTTCAGTTTGACAAGGTAATAGCAGAATCTAGCTTAAAAATATGAGTGGAACGTCATCCTCGCGAAAGCGGGGATCCAGATTTAATCTGGTTTTACTTAAAAATGCACCCTATTATTCAATAAGAAAGTGAAATATGAAGAAGGTTTATCCTGGTTTTAATATTTAAAAACTGGATCCCCGCCTTCGCGAGGATGACGAATTCTATGCATCAATGATGTTACACAGACTCGGCGGAAGCTCACTTTAGTTTTAGTTTTCCGTTCGCCCTGAGCTTGTCGAAGGTTTTATTAATTCAATCCTTTATTCAACGCCCGTTAATTATATTTACCCCGCAATATTCTATCCGTTTATAATGACCCTTTATTTTTCAAAGATCGTATTAAAATTCGTAAATCGAAGGAAGTTGTATGATACAACCTTATGTTTTTTCATTTTGTCTTGTTGGTATTCAATCTTTAATAATTGAATGTGGCGAATTTTTGTTGCATCGTGGTCACTCACTTTGCGCGCTGATTTCTGATGATGAAAAAGTTCAGTCGTGGGCATTATCGCATCAGATTAGTTGTTTTAACACGCAAGATGAATTTTTAAAAAATCAGCATACGTCCTGCGATTATCTTTTTAGTATTAATAATTTTTCTAAGCTTACGTTGGCCACCCTTAACAAGGCAAATAAACTGGCTATTAATTTTCATGATGGAATTTTACCTCATTATTCAGGGCTTAATCCCACCAGCTGGGCAATCATAAATAATGAAAAAGAGCATGCTATTACTTGGCATGTTATGGAAGAGAAAATTGCAACGGGCGCTATTTTATTTGAGCAACGTTTCCCTATTGAACCTGATGAAACTGCTTTTTCATTAAATGCAAAATGTTATGAGTATTGTTTAGAAACTTTTAAAATACTTGTTGAAAAAATAGAACAAACGGCTTTAATTTTTGATCAATCGCTTAGGCCAATAAGTTTGGCAAAAAAATATTATTATTCTTGGCATCGCCCTTCTGCTTTAGCAGTAATTAATTGGCAAGATTCTCTTGAGAAAATAGAGGCGTTGGTAAGAGGCTTAAATTTTGGCCCTTATCCTAATCCTGTCGCGATTCCTAAAATAGGCTGTAATAACGATTGGTGGACAATCAATGCAATTACCATGAATGAACGGCAGCAGCAGGCAAGTACTGTGCAGGCTGATGGTTTTATTCTTGCGGTAGAAGAAAAAATAATTAAAGTAGTGCTAGGTGGAAAAATAATTCAACTTGAGGGCGGGCAGGATTTGCTCGGTCGAACAATTGATTGGCGCAATGAATCTGTTAATGAGCTTCTTAAGCCTGGGATGACTTTAGTTACTTTGTCTGATAATGAAAGCGCTTTATTAGATAAAACTGCGCTTCTTCTTGCTCAAGATGAACCTTATTGGCGCGCTCAATTATCTCATATTGAGCCATTATCCCTTACTTATTTTGAGCAGGCCGTGGTTGATTTAGCTAAACGGGATAAAATAGTTGAACAGATAAAGCAGAAAATTATTCCTTTTACTGATTGGTCTGAAGATTTTAATGAAGCTCAGTGGTTAGCCGCTATTGTGACGGGATTAGCCAGAATCAGCCATCAGCATACTTTTTCAATTAGTACGCATCATCCAAAATTACATGCGCTATTAGCAACACTAAAAACATCACATCGTATTGATAAGCTATTTTCTGAGCGCGTTCCTTTTCAGTTTAATATCTGTTTTGATCAGTCTTTTGCCCATAATGTCGAGAAAATAAAAGCACAATGTGACGAACAGTTTTTGCATCATACTTTTGCGTTAGATCTGATTTCTCGAATGAATGATACTTCCGGTCGAGTAATATCTTGGCAAGACGAAGAGCATGATATTGCGCTTTCTTGGTTGAATAATGAACCCGTCGCCTCTTTTTCTTTGCCAGCAAAAGCCAAGCTACATTTTATTTTTGATTTTTCAAATCAGCAGATTATTTTGCGTTATGCCTCAAGCCATGAAGAGCCTGTGCAGGCTTTGCAAGTCTTGCTATCGACATGGGTTCAAGCATTAAAAAACTGTACTTTACCTGTTGCAGAAGTCCCTTTTTTAACCGCAGAAAGTAAAACTAAGCTTGATGCGATTAACCAAACACAAAAAACGGTGCCCGATACAACGGTACATTATTTATTTGAGCAACAAGCGGAAAAAACACCAGAAGCAGTTGCGTTGGTTGTGCAGAATAGATTGATAACTTTTAGAGATTTAAATGAAAAAGCCAATCGTCTTGCGCATTATTTAATTGAAGAAGGGGTTGAGATTGAAGACCGTATTGGTGTGATGTTGGATCGTTCTGAGTGGATGATTATTTCATTACTTGCAACCCAAAAAGCAGGGGCCGCCTATGTGCCAATGGACCCAAGTTATCCCGTTGACCGTCTTAAATTTATGGCTGAGGATAGTGGCGTTAAAAAAATTATCACTCGTGCAGCGCTTGCCACGTTACTTCCTGAGTTTGAAGATCGCTTCTTGAAATTAGATGAACAGCAAGCAGCATGGCAGGCGAGTTCTTCAAAAAATCCTATCTTGGCTGTTTTACCACATCATCTTATTTATGTTATGTACACATCAGGTTCAACGGGTAAACCTAAAGGGGTTATGGTTGAGCATCGTAACATCGTTAATTTTATTATTGCGATGGATGAACAAATCGGTGAAAAAGAAGGTACTTTTTGTTCTGTAACGAGTATGTCTTTTGATATTTCAGTGCTGGAACTGTACTGGAGTTTAACGCGTGGTTTTAAAGTGGTGTTGTATCGTGATCCTTTTGCCGAAGCGAGAAAAGAAAGCGAGTTAAAGAAACAACAAGCTGAGCAAAATATCGACTTTAGTTTATTTTTTTGGAACCAGGCTTCAGAAGATTCATTGCATGATCAAAATAAATATAGCCTATTACTGAATGTGACAGAAGAAGCGGATCGCTTAGGTTTAAAAGCGGTATGGGTGCCTGAGCGTCACTTTGGTACATTTGGTGGTAATTATCCTAATCCCTCAGTGATTGCGGCTGCTTTGGCCGTGAGAACAAAACAAATTGAGATTCGTGCAGGTAGCTGCGTTTTACCGCTTCATCATCCTGTTCGTGTGGCAGAAGAGTGGGCAGTAGTTGATAATCTTTCCAATGGACGTATTGCTATTGCTTTTGCTTCTGGCTGGCAACCAAATGATTTTGTTTTAATGCCAGATAATTTTGCGCGTGCTAAAGAGATTTTTTTTGATCATGTTGATTTTGTAAGAAAACTTTGGCGCGGTGAAGAAGTAAGTTTTAAGGGGCCTAAAGGCGATGTAAAAGTGCGCACTTTACCGCGTCCTATTCAGAAAGAACTACCCTTTTGGATTACAGCGGCTGCAAATCCAGAAACGTTTAGAAAAGCGGGTGAAACAGGTGCCAAAATACTTACCCATCTTTTAGGGCAAACACTTGAGAAGTTGGTTGAAAATATTGCGGTTTATCAAGCTGCTTGGCAAGCGGCGGGCTTTGCCGGCAAAGGGCATGTAACCTTAATGCTTCACACCTTGGTAGGTGACAATGAGCATGCTGTGCGTGAAACAGCGCGTGCCCCCATGAAAGCCTATCTTAAAAGTGCGATGTATCTGTTAAAAGAAGCGGCATGGGATTCGCCCACGTTTAAAAAAATGAGCGCTGAAACAGGTAAAACAATTGATACCTATTTTGAGCATATTCAGCCTGATGAGCTGGATGCTATTTTGGAGTTTGCTTTTGAGCGTTACTATGAAAAAAGTGGGTTATTTGGTTCTTATGAACGTTGTTTAGCAATGATTGATCGACTGAAATCGATTGGTGTAAGTGAAGTGGCTTGTTTGGTTGATTATGGTCTTAACGAAGATCAAATTTTGGCGCATCTACCTCATCTTGCAAAGCTAATGACCGCCTGTAAAGCGACTTTTGCGCCAGATGTTTCAGATACCTCAGATGCCATTCAAATTCAAGCAGAAGAACAAGTGCCTGATTTAAGTTTGGCCGAACTTTGTCTTAAGCATCAAGTGACCCATTTTCAATGTACGCCATCACAAGGCAGGATGTTGCTTGAAGAAGAAAATGGTATTCAGGCATTAAAGCAGTTGAAGTACTTCTTGATGGGAGGAGAGGCGTTACCACGTCCCTTAGCGCACCAGTTACTCGAAAAAATGAAGGGGACGGGTAAGTTAATTAATGTGTATGGCCCAACAGAAACCACTGTTTGGTCTACTTGTTTTCATGTGACAGGCGAAGAGGCTGCTATTCCTATTGGTCGACCTTTAGCCAATACGCGTATTTATGTTTTAGATCGTTTTGGGCGGCGAGTACCTATGGGTGTGGCAGGTGAGTTGGGTATCGCGGGTTTAGGTGTCGTAAGGGGTTATTTTAATCGCCCTCAACTGACGAATGAACGATTTATTAAAGAGCAGGCTGTAACCCAAGATGGTTTTGCTGATGATGCTCGAGTTTATCTGACAGGTGATCTTGTTCGTTTAAGAGAGGATGGCATACTTGAGTATTTAGGTCGCACTGATTATCAGGTAAAAATTAGAGGCTTTAGAATTGAATTAGGTGAGATTGAATCTGTTATTTCTGAATTTCCTTCGGTAGATTCTGTTGCCGTTGTCATTAAAAGTATAGGTGAGCATAAGCAACTAATTGCCTTTGTCACTGAAAACAAAAAATATGCAGATAGGCTATGCGTCACAGCTTTAAAGCAGTTTTTGCAGTCTCGCCTGCCTGACTTTATGGTGCCGTCACCGCTGGTATTTTTGGATAAAATGCCGTTAACGCCAAATGGTAAGATTAATCGTTTAGCGCTGCCGGATCCTAATAATCAACCTGTTCATACACATGAAAAAGTGCTGCCTGAAAGTCAGGTTGAAAAGAGTGTAGCGGATATTTGGTGTCAGGCTTTAGCAAGGGAGAGTGTTGGTATTCACGATAACTTCTTTGATATTGGTGGGCATAGTTTATTGGTGGTGAAGGTGCTCGCTGAGCTTAAAAAAGCTTTTACAAAGCCTATTCAGCTCACTGATCTTTTTCGTTATACCACGATTCAACAACTGGCTTCTTTTTTTAAGGATGATGCGACACCTAAAAATGAACGCGTTGAAGATAGCCGCCAACGGGCAATGGCGCGTCGAGAAATGCTAGCTAAGAAACGACGCTAAATGGAGCCATTTAAAAACCATTTAAATGAACAAGCTGCTTGCAAAATAGCGCAGGCTATTTATGTGCAATATCCTCAGTTTGATAGGGCGCTTTTTAGTGAAAATCTTTCTCAGAAACTTCAGCCTTTGGCGCTAAAAGAACGAATGCGTTTATTAGCACAAAGGCTCATTGATCAACTACCACAAGATATAGAATATTCTTTTGATATTTTAGTGCGCGCTCTTAAAAATGAGGCATCGAATCCTCTTGGGTTGAGTGGGTTTTTAGTGTGGCCATTAACGGAAGTAATTGCACAAACAGGCATGCAAGATTTTGAGTGTGCAATGAATGCATTAAAAGAGACGACCAAAGTTTTTACCAGTGAATTTGCGGTAAGACCTTTCTTTATTGAGCATGAAAGTAAAACACTTGAACAGTTTTCAAAATGGTTAAATGACCCTAATGAGCATGTGCGTAGACTCGTAAGCGAAGGATCACGTCCACTTTTACCGTGGGGGCAAAAACTTTCAAGATTTGTTGAAAACCCTCATTTAACTTGGCCTTTTCTTGATGCTTTAAAGGGAGACCCTGCTTTATATGTGAGAAAATCTGTTGCCAATCATATTAATGATCACTCAAAAAAAAGTCCTGAATTTGTTTTGGATAGGCTACAAAAATGGCAGCAAAAGGGTGAGAAAAATCTTCATATTGAATGGTTAATTCGTCATGCAACAAGAACTTTAATTAAAAAAGGTGTCTCTAGTGCTTTTGAATTACAGGGCATCACTCAGAATAAAGTAACGCTTATTGATGCAAAAATAATAACGCCGTCTATTAAGCTGGGTATGTCACTTAAGGTTGAGGTGGTTGTTTTCAATCAGTCGCCTGAATCTGTTCGCGTGATGTTAGATCATGAGTTAGATTTACTGCGCGCCAATGGTAAGCACCACATTAAAGTTTTTAAGGGAAAAATCATTAGCCTTGCGTCAGGTGAAACACAAAAAATAGCATTGGCTTTAACTTTAAAAGCAGTGACGGTTAGGCGTTATTATTCAGGGCGTCAGTTTTGGTGTATTAAATTAAATGGATGTGACACACCTAAGCAGCCCTTTGAATTGATTGTTTAATTCTAATATTTTAAGAATAAGTTTTATAAAACCCCCTGCTGTTCGTCCTGAGCTTGTCGAAGGATAGGCGTTAAGAAAACTCTTCGACAGGCTCAGGACGAACGGGGGAAACTAAAACATGACGCTACTTTAAGGGGCGTGATCTTTTACACTAAAACTTATAGGGCATGATACCTAAGTAGTCTTTTTTACCAATATCTACGCCGTTGTGACGCAAAATTGAGTAAGCGGTCGTAACGTGAAAGTACATATTGGGAATAGCATGCTCAATGGCAAACTCTCGGCCAGTGAGATACTTCCCTTCCCAGCGTGGCTGAGTGATTTTTTGTGTTTCAGCCGCCACAAAGTCTTCTTGGGTAAAGCCAGATAAATAATTCAATACTGACTGAATGCGCTCTCGTAGCTCAGAAATAGTAACTTCATTATCTTCGTGTTTTGGCGCTGTATTCTCTTTATTTACCAAGCGTGCAACGCCCAACTTAGCTGTATCACACGCAATTTGTATTTGGCGGGTCAAATTGAATTGATCTACGGCTAAACGTGAATTGAGCAGAATATGGGTATCAATTTTTTTTGTTTCCGCAAAGCTTTCTGCTTTTTCAAGAATGGCACTTAAGTTTTTAAGCATTTTGCTAAATTGTACAACTGTTAGCTCATAAAGCATGGTTTTTTACCTCTATAAAATATTTAGACTCAACTATACCGTTCGTACTTGAAACCACGGCATTGTTGGCAGCGCTCATTCACCCCAATCACATCGTTTATCTATGCTCATGGGGTTCACTTGTTTGCCACCTCACCATGATTTCAATTACTTATGGTATATACAGCTATCTACCATAACATGAGAAGTTTAATTTATAACGTTGTCATTACAAACTGTGGTACTGGAAGATCTTGTCGTAAAGCCAAATGAAGACAATCACTCAATAAGTGAAAAAAGTACATGTTTAGTCGAAGAGATAATACAAAAACTGACCGCTAAAAATCCTGAGTGTAGAATCAGTCCAGCACAAGCACTTGAATTACCTTTTTTTATTAAAGTGCTTCATTTTATGAAAGAGAAAAATAGACTCTAAATTTAGATATCACTGACATTCCGCATGCCGCCATTTTGAATTAGGCGTATTAATTTTTATCTAGCCTAAAAAGATTACAAATAGCTCTTTTTAAGAGCTTCCACTATGTTTTTTACTTTTTAAATAAGTGCTTTGCCTTAACCGCTAAAGTGTTTTAAATCATACTTATTTCGGTTATTGTTTTCTCTTTTTTTAATGAAGAATTAATCAAGGAGCGACTCAATGATAACCAAGCCAACCACGCACATATTAATCAACTGAAAGGAAGCCATAATATTGATTATGTCGTGGCGGATAGTGCGTTGTATTGCAAGGAAACGATTGAGGATTTATCGAAATATTCGGTGTATTGGATTACGCGAGTCCCTGAGACGAGTAAGGAGGTAAAAGGCGCAATAGAAACAGCGGCTTCATTTCAATTTTTGCAAAAAGGG
>CAMAPQ010000089.1 GCA_945860125.1 Klebsiella pneumoniae | reverse complement strand
TGACCTGATCTTTTAACGGTAGGGGATGAGTTGGCTCCGCCTGAGCAGTTGGATCCGAGTGAGGAGGAGGAGGAGCTGTGAGATGAGAGGGAGCTAATCATATATTCTCCATGATGGTTTGGGAGGGTTGATATAGGTGCTTTCTTGAGATTCAATCAGTTTTCTGTAATCAGTTTGTAGCGTTTTATTCTTATTAGTTGTTAGGTAATCGTAGCACGCTAAAAAACCAAATTGCAATCATATTGAGAGGTTCTTGGTTGAGCTGCTTTATTTTTTGGCGATATGCTTCTAGTTGCGCTTATTTTTAGGGCTTACTTGCAACACGAAATACGAACGATTTTATACCCTTCATACTTGAAAACACGGCATTGTTGGCAGCTCTCATTCACCCCAATCACATAGTTTATCTATGCTCATGGGGTTCCCTCGCTTGCCGCCTCACTGTGATTCCAATTACTTTGGGTATATATGAGATAGACGAGATATTCGTGTGCCACATCAGCTTTAATCAGGGAGTATTTCCCTAAGTGACATCGCTTCTCGAGGCTTTAAGCCCATTTGCTGCTGATAGATAACCTGATACGTCATAATATTTTTTACATACTCACGTGTTTCTTTAATAGGAATACTTTCCACCCAAATATCGCCGGGTATTGCTTGATCAACAGGCAGCCAGCCTTTCACGCGCCCTGGTCCTGCATTATAAGCGGCGGTTGCCAGTACAATATTGTCATCAAACCTTTTTAGAATTTCAGCCATATAAAAAGCACCTAATTTGACATTTGAACCTGGCATTAGTAAATCGTTGCTGGTTTTGAGGCGATAGCCCATTTTTTTTGAAAGCTCTTTGGCTGTTTGCGGCATGATTTGCATCATACCTAATGCACCCACAGGTGATTTAGCGGTGGGATTAAAAGCGGACTCCTGGCGAATGAGCGACATCATCCAATCAGAATTAACACCGTTGGCATTTGCTTCCATAATAATGGTGTTTTGATAAGGTCTTGGAAAGCGCAAGCTTAAGTCATCTATACCATCTGATTGAGCCGCTGTCAGCATCGCCTGATTATGCCAGCCCAAATTTTGAGCTAGTTTTGCCGCCACACTTCTCTGCCGAGGTGAAAGTGCTTTTATTGCCTGATTCCACTCAAGTTTACTTGCTGTGGTGTAACCTATTGCATCCAATTCACGTGCGCGTTGAATGCCTGCAATTGTTTCTATTTTTTTTAAGTCTTGTCGGGTGGCAACGATTTTTCTTTCATTTAAGCTGGGTGGCTTTTTAAGATAATAGGACGCCATAAACCCATAGAAGCTGCGTTCATTAGCAAGCGCTAAAAATGTTGTGCGAACATTCAATGTTTGTTGATTCAGTGATTGAGGGCGAGAAGAGAGCGTAAAGGGACTGTTTTTTAGCGAGCGCTGCGTTAATAGCGCAATAAATTTACGGTGAACGCCTAGTGGTGCAAGAACACCTGCCTCTGCTCGTACAGGCGGACGGTAAGAGGCAATCATACTAGGTTGTTGACGCTGAATAGGTTGACGCTGAAGCTGTTTTTTAGCGCTTTCTTTGATCATTTCTAACTGCGCGCGCGCATGCCAATAAAGCCATTGTGATTCTGACTGTTTTATTAAAGGATAGGAATGAATGGCTTCGTGTACACGTGCCCAGTTGCCTAGTCTTAACCCAGTGCGAATGCGCCGTTGAATGAGTTCATCATTTTGAAAGTGGGGGTCTGCTTTTTCTAGCCATTCAAAAGCATCTGTACGGTGATAATAAGAAACCCATTTTGCAGTTCGTTCGCTGAACTTTAAATATTCAAAATAGTTAGGTTGTAATGCTTTAGCGTAGGTACTCCACAGTTGAATAACTGTATCAACATCATCATCAAATAATTTCTCTAAATTGACTCGAATCATGCGGTGATAATGAGGATTTTTAATATAAGGTGACTGAATAAATTTAGCTGTTTTATGCAGTTGTTGTGGATTTTGATGAAGTGAGAGCCATAGATTCACAATAGCTCTATCGTCAGCATTAAGTTTTTTATTAGTGAGTGCTCGTGCCAAGCTGAAATTATCTTTTTGGATGGCAAGTTCAACTCTATCCCACACTTTTTGTGCTGTAAAATAAGGAGACAGCATCCAAACTGTAAGAATCTCATCACATGCTGCAGGTAGATCATTATGTGTCAGCCAAATTTTATCCATTTTGACGAGAGCATCTTGTTTTTTACCTGTTTGATATTCTGCCCATGTGTGATGACAGTTGAGGCTAGTGCTTTGAGTGGGCGTGTAATAGCGTAAAAAAGCAGACCAATTGCCTGTATTTGCTAAGTGATGTAGCCAGCGTATTTTTAGTTCGCCTGCAATAGGTGACTCAGCATATTGCAGTAAAAAAGTTTTTATTTCTTCTTCTGATGTCTGAGCAACATAATCTTTGTATTGGTTAAAAAGAAGATAAGGATAAAGTGGATAATGTTTAAGTTTATTAGAGACTTGAATAAACTCACGTGTTTTGCCTTGATCAAGATATTTAAGTGCTCGTTGGTAATTTTCGCGATCACGCACAATGCTCAAGGGCGCATTATCTTGATAGGGTAGAACAGCGAAGACATCCTCTGAAACAGCAACACCTATTGTTAAAGTTGTTAATAAGGCTAAAGAAAACACGCTTTTAACGGTTTGCCCTTTCATGATCGATCCCTCACACTATTTTCTCTAAAACATTTTTCTCCTTCACATTTTAGTTCACGTTTTCACGTTTTCATGTTTGCCTGCTTATTTTTTAGCTGCTTATTTTTTAGTTGTAAGAAACGTAATCCATTTCAGCATAAGTTGTTCTAGGAGCCGCCAGCTATTGCCCGGTTCAATGCCTTTTAAAGTGCGATCTATGTCAGATACATCTCTTAATAGTGATAAAAATTGAGGGTAGGACATTTTTATAAGGCACGAGGTAATGAGGGCATGCCTACTTTTCCATACGCCATGTTTTATCAGTAATGCCCCAACATTTTCACCTTTTTGTTTGTCAGCTGATATTTGACACAATATTTGTAACTCTTTTACCAACGCCCATAAAACAAGATTAGCATCAGAATCTTCTTGTTGAAGATTGTGAAGAACGGTTAATGAGTGCGCTAAATCACCACGTAAAATGAAGTCTGTTAGTTGAAAAGGGTTAAATTTTTGCTGAGGTAAAATTTGCGCTATCAGTGCTTCATCATCAAGATCAATTTTTGTATCTTGATCAAATAAAAGCGACCATTTTTCAATTTCCTGCAAAGCAGCATGCAGGCAGCCTTCTGTGAGCTGTGTGAGGGTATGCATTACTTTGTGTGAGAGTGTTAAACCACGCTCTTTAGCTTTTTTTTGTAACCACACTTGCGCTTTATCAAGTGTGAGTGGATAGATTGTTACCCAAACTGCGTCTTTATCAATTTTCTTTAGTAGTTTAAGATTTTGTTGTCCTGCTTCTAATTTAGGCAGCGTGAGCATCAGCACCACTTCTTTTGCAGGTTTATCTAAATAAAGTGAGAGATGTTTTTGTCCTTCACTATCTATTTTTCCTTGAAAGAAACGCACTTCTACAATTTTTTTGGCCGAAAATAACGACTGTTGACTTACCTCACTTAAGAAGCGGGGCCACGAAAAAAGATTATCCACATAAAAAACACGACGTTCATTAAAGCCTTTGCTGTGAGTCTTTTGACGAATAAGATGAGCTGCTTCTTCAACCAATAGTGGCTCATCACCCGTTAGTAAATAGCAACTTGATAATGTTTGAAAAGACGCTCGTTCAAGTTGCTCGAGTGTCAGTTTCAAGGAAGCGTATCCTTATGGTCTATGAGGGGTTTAATATCTGCTGAAATAAAAATAAGGCGATCATACAAACGATAAACCAGCTCTGTTTGTTGTTCCTTAATAATTAACTGCTCTTCTTGCACCTTTCCGGTGATTCGCTTAGGGTCAAATTGGTAGACACGCTGAACAGAGACGGCTTGTTCTGATGTGAGCGTTTCACCGTCTTTCTCTTTGATAACAAAACGCACTGTTTGCGTGAGTGCGACATCAACTGCTTTTCCCTGCGGGCTAAAACTTACCGGCAATTTTTCAATATCAACGCTACGAATGAATAAAATAGTGCGGGCGTCTTTTTGCCAGTTAATCCCTTGTCTTTCAAAAAAGCGGGTAATTAAACTTTTCCAGGCACCGTTTTCTTTTTCAAACTCAAGTTGTAACGTTTTCATTCTCTCAGGCATTAGTTTTTCTGTGCGCAATTGAAAACCACATGCCGAAAACCATGCAGTAGCATTTAGCATAAGAATAATTAAAAAAAACTGTTTTAAGCGCAACAATTATTTCACCACTATATTTATCAGCTTATGAGGCACGTAAATCATTTTGATAATCGTTTGATCCTGTATCGCTTTTTGCACCTTGTGCGATTGTCGCACTTTTTCTTCTACTTCTTCTTGAGTAGATGAAATAGCGCATTCAAATTGATCGCGCAACTTACCATTTACTTGAACAACCAGCATAAAGGATTCTTTTGTGAGCGCCGCTTTATCAATATCAGGCCAGCGTTCTTTAACAATAAGCGTTGTGTAACCCAGTGATTCCCAAAGTAAATGGGTTATATGCGGCGTAATGGGCGAGAGCATTAGTAGCATTTTTTCAACCGCTTCACGTACAACTGCTTGATCTTCATTCGTTTGTATTTCCTGTTTAGCCACTTCATTACTCAGCTCCATAACGGCTGCAACGGCGGTGTTGAAAGTATGACGCTTACCAAAATCATCGGATACTTTCTGTAGCGTCTCGTGTGTTTTACGTCTGAGGTTTTTTTGTGGCTCATTTAGGTTACTGATTAAGGAAGGCGTTAATTCAATTTTACCCATCATGATTTCGCTCATGATTAATATGCGCACCTGGCGCCACAGTCTTCTTAAAAAACGATGAGAACCTTCAACGGCTGAATCGCTCCATTCAAGTGATTGTTCTGGGGGGGCAGCAAAGATAATAAAGAGTCTTACCGTATCCGCCCCATAAGTTTCAATCAAAGCTTGAGGATCAACCGTATTGCCTTTAGATTTCGACATTTTTGCGCCATCTTTTAGCACCATGCCTTGGCTCAATAAGCGCTCAAAAGGTTCATCGCATTTAACCAGCCCTTCATCCCGCATCAGTTTATGAAAGAAACGCGCATAAAGAAGGTGCAAAATAGCGTGCTCTATGCCGCCAATATACTGATTAACAGGCGCCCAATAATTTGCTTCCTCATTGAGCATGCCTTCTTTAAAACTAGGGCAGGCAAACCTTGCGTAATACCAAGAAGACTCCATAAACGTATCAAACGTATCTGTTTCGCGTATGGCTGGTTTTTGGCATTTAGGACAATGCGTTTCATAAAAAGAAGGCATTTTCTTTAAAGGAGAGCCGCCTTCTGGTGAAAATTGAATATCTATAGGTAAGACAACAGGTAAATCTTTTTCAGCAACAGGCACCGCCCCGCACGCTTCACAGTAGATAATGGGAATTGGACAGCCCCAGTAGCGCTGCCGAGAAACACCCCAATCTCTTAAACGAAAGTTAACTTTAATATTGCCCAGCCCTTGGTTTTTAAGGTGCTCAGCAATTGCACTAAAAGCACTTTTATAATCCAAGCCATTAAATTTATCGCTTGCGATTAACACGCCTTTTTCAGTAAAAGCAGCTTGTTCAAGATTAATTTCATAACGGCTATCTGGTGCAGGGGCAATCACTTGTTTAATTGGTAAGTGATATTTTTGCGCAAATTCAAAGTCACGTTGATCATGAGCAGGCACAGACATTACCGCACCCGAACCGTAATCCATCAGTACAAAGTTAGCGACCCACACAGGAATAAGCGTTTTTGTCATAGGGTGAACAACATTTAACCCTATCGGCATGCCTTCTTTTTCTTGTGTTGCAAAATCTGCTTCTGCCACTTTAAGCTGGCTGCACTTTTTGATGAATTGGTTCAGCGTTTCTGATTGAGCTGCTTGTTTTAATGCCAGCGGATGGTTAGGGGAAATAGCAAGGCAGGTAACACCAAATAAGGTATCAGGCCTGGTGGTGAAAACCCACAAATCACGCTCGTTTTCTAATGTCTCCACAGAAGATGAGGCAGAAGCCTCGGCAACTTTAAAACAAATGTTGAGACCTTCTGAGCGACCAATCCAATTTCTTTGCATGGTTTTAACTTGTTCTGGCCAATGTGGCAAAGCATCAAGACCAGTGAGTAACTCCTCTGCATAGTCAGTAATTTTTAAAAACCACTGGGGGATTTCTTTGCGCTCGACCAAAGCGCCAGAGCGCCAGCCACGACCCTCTATTACTTGTTCATTAGCAAGCACGGTGTGATCAACAGGATCCCAATTAACGATTGCGTTTTTACGATAAACCACACCTTTTTCAAGCAACTTAATAAAAAACCATTGTTCATGATGATAATAATCAGAGTCAGAAGTGGCGATTTCTCGGCGCCAATCGTAACCCAAGCCTAATTGCTTCAATTGGTTTTTCATATAAGCAATATTATCTTTTGTCCACGCATGAGGCGGTACGCCATGTTTAATAGCGGCATTTTCAGCCGGTAAACCAAAGGCATCCCAACCCATCGGTTGTAATACATTTTTGCCTAACATGCGTTGATAACGGCTGATAACATCGCCAATGGTATAGTTTCTAACATGCCCCATATGCAATCTGCCGCTGGGGTAGGGAAACATCGATAAGCAATAAAATTTTTCTAAAAGAGGATCTGCGCTTGCCTCAAAAACATGTTGTTCATCCCAAGCTTGTTGCGCTTTATTTTCTGTTTCTTGAGGTGAATATTCTTCAGTAATCATAAAAAACTCTTTTGTCTTAATATATAAAAAAAGCAGGTGTAACGAGGAACGTTAATACGATATAGGAACGTTAATACGATAAAGAAATGCCGAGCATAAGGGCTGAATTGTATTGGATATATTCATTACGTCAATACCCTTCGTACTTGAAGCCACCGCGTTGTTGGCTGCACTCGTGCACCTCAATCACATCGTTTATCTATGCTTATGGGGTTCAATCGTTTGCCGTCTCACCGTGATTCGAATTAGTTTGGGTATATACCGACCGAGGTTACACCGGCCATTTACATGCCGATGGCGTCGGCCTCATTCACATGAATGGAAGAATGTACGACCCCATTTTGGCTCGTTTTATTTCAGCCGATCCGTTGATTCAATCGCCGAATAATCTACAATCGTTAAATCGATATAGTTATGTGATGAATAACCCCTTAAGTTACACTGATCCTACGGGGTATTCTTGGTCAAGCTTTAGAGATAAGTGGGTTAAGCCGATAGCAATGATTGCTATTTCAATTTATATGCCGCAGATGTTAGCCACTTATTTTGCTGGTGGGGCTAGTGCCTGTGTAATGGTATCGGCAGGTCAGATGGCAGCGGCAAGTATGATTACTGGGGCTGTTGTCGGTTATGCACAAACGGGTACGGCTCAAGGTGCGATCATTGGCGCCTGGACAGGTGGCGCCTTTAATGCCGCAGGTACTGCATTTAATGGCGGTATTTCAAATACTTTAGCGCACGGCATGATTGGTGTGGCATTAGTAGTGCTGCTAATGGCGGCTCATTTAAGAATGGCTTTATTTCAGCGGGTATTTCTGCTGCCGCTGCGAATAAAGGTGTAATTGGTAGATTCTCTTCAGCGCTGGGTGGTGGACAAGCCTCAAAAGCAGGCAATATCATTGCTGCCTCGCTGATTGGTGGGGTCGCCTCAGAAGCCTCAGGTGGGAATTTTGCCTATGGGGCGGTGATGGGTGCGATGGGTCAGGCGCTGAATGCTGAGGCGCATCCAGATGATGTGCCGGATGAGCCCGGCATTGAGCCAAGCTACCTAATAGAGTCGGCTATAATATTTGTATTCGGCGGTCCTCCTAGGTGGGCATTAGGAGCGATGGAGCTCAGAGGAGCTATTGCGGGTCGAGCAGCGCTAGCAACTGATATTGTGGTTGTTGAGGGGGTTGGGGCTGGTAGTGTTGTAACTTGGAAAACACTAGGAAAAGAAGGGCAGAATGCCGTTAATAATTATATGACGCAGTATGGCAAAGGGGCTTCCGGTGCTAAGAAACTCTTGCAAGATATTAATAAAAATGGGGTTCCTAAAGGCTTAGATAAGAAAGGATTTCAAGTATACAAAAATGAGATTAGCTCCATCGGGGGTAATAAACCACTTACTAGCCAATCTGAGGTTTTTAATACAAGACTTCAGATTTTGAATAAAATATTGGATAAGTGATCATGAGTAAATATTCAGTTTTTCTACCGCTTTATTTTCAAATATTAAGAGATATTGCTAGTTATTGCTCTCTCTTTTCAGAAAGTCGACCTCCATTGTGGAATTTGATTAATCGTGGGTTCCTTTTTAAGGCCTTTCAGGAGGATAACTTATCAGGTCTAATATCACATGAATTTGTTAACAAAGTTAATTATGTACATGAGGCTAGAAGAAATATTACTTCTGTATTTTTTCCATATCCTAGCCACATGGTCGGGAGGCTTTTAGCATTTTATCCTAGCATGACAATGTATGATTGCATTCTAGAGGAAATTACAGAAGGTTTTTTTGATTCTGATGATGTCCCTCCCCCTGAATTTTGGCTTACTTTTGAAAATGAGACACTCATTTCATTTATTCCCGATCGCTTTTCTGATGTTGCTACAATTGGTACCGAGAACTCGATTAGTGGTTGTTTAGAATGGCTGGATTTAGCTCCTCAGACTATATATTTTCCTGACACGTAAGTGGGCATTTCTTTACCAAAGAAACTAGGAAAAAATCTACCTCAACAACCCCTCAATACTTTCAGCATCAAAAATATTTTCGATCCAGCGATCGAGAATATCGAGTTCTGCCGTTTTAATTTTTTGATTGATTTCATCGGATAAAACCACTTTAAATTTCTTTTGCAGCAGGCTACGGAGCGTGGCTCTAGATTTTTCCAGTTTCCCTTCCAGCTTGCCCTTTTCAAGGCCGATGGCTTCGCCTTCAATCTTCCCTTCTTCTCTAGCGGTATCAATGACGTTTTTTGTATCGCGATAAAACTTTAAGCTGTTTTCATACTTTTCTTTTTCTTCAGGCGATAAATTTTGTACGGCTGAAATTTGAAAGAGCTTTTTAAATATTTCTTCTTCTAAAAAATCGGGCGATTCAACGAGGCTGGGTAACCACTTAAGCGCATACATCCATTTATCAAAATGAGTAACCAGTTCTTTGCCTTTTTTCAT
>CAMAPQ010000088.1 GCA_945860125.1 Klebsiella pneumoniae | reverse complement strand
ATAGTTTTTAGCAGCGCCAAAGAATTTCGTGAAGCAATAGTGGAATTTTTTGAGATTAAACTACCAAAAATGTTGCCGAGTTTAAGGCAAAGAATTAATGATAATTTTGAAATGCCATCATACGCTTTTTGATTTCCGATAGGTATATATTTCAAATAAATAATCACAACCTTTCCAATTACTCCAATGGCGTCTAGTATTTAGACTATGCGTTTTTATCTAGTTTAAGGTTAGCCTAAGTTTACAGATGACTGTTCTGCCAATTATAAAATACATGTTTCTGCTTACACTCTGGTTATGTGCCCTTGTCTTAGCTATTTGTATCGCCTGGTGCACACTGAAACCAATTAATTTTGGTATGGCCGCTTGGTATCCCCTATTAAATATCACTGAAAAAGTAAAAGAATACGGGCCGCATAATCGCTACCGCTTTGCATTTGAGCGCACAACGCAAGAAGAACAATATCGAATTTATTCACAAATAGTGACGGCCATACATAACAAAGGAAAAGGTTTAAATGAAATAATCTATCATCTGGAAGATGGCACACCGGTAGATTATTTTTTAACCAATCCTGAGGCGCTTCACTTAAAAGACGTGTCCACTTTCATTTCTTTAGGAAAAAAAATAGGCTTTGCTCATCTCATTATTTTTATTAGCGGATTAGGTTATCTTTATTTCTATCCGATTAAATTTCCTTCTTTTAAAAAACAGTGCCTTATCGCAACATTAGGAATCACAATAGTAATAACTGCTGCAGTTTTGATCGGTCCACAAACTGTATTTTATGAACTTCATAATCAATTTTTTCCAAAAGATCACCCTTGGTTTTTTTATTATGAAGATTCTCTTATGACACTTTTAATGTATGCGCCTTATTCATTTGCTTATATCGCCTCAGCACTGGGCGTTATTACATTTTTAATCATTATTTTATTGCTTTTTAGCCTTTCCATGATAAATAAAGTGAAGTTGGGAGTGGCTGTTTAACAAAGATTTGAGTTATACTCACCGCCTGAAAACCTTTTAGCCAAGCAATTGGCAATAACTATCCTGTAATTTGTGCGTTCGATTACTAGATGGTCCCTGATATTGAACGCACACAATGAAAGAGAAGATGGTATGAATATTTACGTAGGTAATTTGTCTTATGGTATGACCGATGATGATTTGATGTCACTTTTCAGTGAGTTCGGGGAAGTAACCCGTGCATCAGTTATTATTGATAAAGACACCCGCAAGTCCAAAGGTTTTGGCTTTGTGGAAATGTCTAATAGCTCTGAAGCCAAGTCAGCGATCTCAGCATTGAACGGTACAATGCAAAAAGGTCGTGAAATTAAGGTGAATGAGGCTCAACCTAAAGGCGAAAGACCACAACGCGAAAGACATGGCTATTAATTAGCTGCTTTCGTTGGCTTGTATCGTTGAGGAATGCGCCTAATTTTTTTAGGCAAAATGAATTATGTTCAAGCCAAAAAAAACAAGTAAAACACCCTCCGGGGTGGAAAAAAGGGGATCTATAAAGTCCCCTTTTTTTATTGCTTATTTTATTGACAATCAAATTTCCTGGCTAATCAAACAAGGAAACCTAATTTCAAACCGTGCACCACCCAATATGCTTTGATTTATTCTAATTTGAGCAGAATAAGATTGCACAATTTGCTTCACAATAGATAAACCTATGCCTTGCCCTAAGGCAGTTGAATCTAGCCGTACTCCTCGCTCTAATACGAAATCATGGCAAGAACTAGAAATACCTGGGCCATCATCTTCTATAAAAACACATAACTCTCTCATTTGATCTTGCTCAAGACTCATATAGTGAACAATAATTCTCACCTGACTTTTACTATATTTATAGGCATTTTCAATTAAATTTCCTAAAAGCTCCATTAAATCGCCTTCATCTCCTTGAAACAGAGCATAAGGATCTATTTCTTTTTCAAGCTTAATATTTTTTTCTTGATAGACTTTTGTTAAAGTCTGGGTAATACGATCAACAACAGGTAAAACTTCACTTTTCGTTGTCCACTTATGAGCTAGCGTGAACGATTTTTGTGTATGGTAACGAATTACATCTTGAATGCGCTTCATCTCATCAATAAGTTTCTGAGCTACATCTTGATTAGTACTTAGGCTCTGTAACTCTAAAAAAACACCTGCTAAAGGTGTTTTTAAGGCATGAGATAAGTCGCTAATATTATTTTTGTACCGCTCTCGCTGATTTCGTTCATGCTGAATAAGCCAGTTAAAATTATCAACAATTTTTTTTAATTCCAGCGGATAAAAACCAGATAATATTTCTTTTTCACCTTTCTCAATTAAAGAAATTTCATCTTCCATTCTTTTCAATGGCTTGAGTAGTTGCCTTAAAAAAAAGAGTTCAAGGGTAACTAAAGATAAAACAGAAATGAAAAACCACCCCCACAATTTTTTTTCAAAGGCATGAAGCTGTGCTTTATACTCATCCGCCAAATGGAATAGAACAATATTAAAGCGCTTTTTATTTGTTTGAGACCATTCCCAAGCTACGCCATACTGAAAAACAAAATAATCTTCTTCTTTTTGAGAGACAGCATTAAATATTTTTTTTTCACTAAAATAAAATGAACCAGGATAAATAAAACGATCTACGCTCCATGCCAATACCCCTGCAGAGCGAGAACGCCAAATCATATTTTGATTTATTTTGCCTTTTTTTTCAGCATAAGCGAAGGCGTATAATCCAGAGCCTAACTCATTAAACTGCTGATTACGTAGAACAGAAGGAAAAACTATTTCTGTATTATTCATCTGGGCAGCAGCCAATATTTCAAATACTTTTAAACGCAATTGTTCTTCTATTGATGCAGATAAACTAGAACGATAAGCAGAATGAAGGATACATCCCATGATTAAAAAAGTTAAGACCATACCCAGCGTCACAAAAAGTAGTAGCTGTGATCTCAAAGAATTTAAATTGAGCGATTTTTTTTCCACGTTATGCTTTAATTAAATCATCCCAAGCTGCGCGCAAATAAATAACCATAGACCAAATGGTAAGAAAAACAGACATATATAATAAAAACATAAAGAATATGTTCCAAAAATAATAACCTAAAGGCAAAGTAACTAATCCTGCTATTGCAATAATTTGGATGGTTGTTTTTACCTTACCAATAGAAGAAACGGCAACATGAGCACGCTTGCCAATTTCAGCCATCCACTCTCTTAGCGCAGAAATAGCAATTTCCCGACAAATAATGACCATGGCTGGAAATGAAATTACTAAGCTGGCATATTCTTCAACTAAAACAACTAAGGCAACAACAACCATCATTTTATCAGCCACAGGATCGAGAAACGCCCCTAATCTCGTCACTTGCCCTAATCTTCTTGCTAAATAACCATCCAACCAGTCTGTAATACCTGCCAAACAAAACAAAACACCCGCCCAAAAATGACTCGAATCAATCGGTGAATAAAAAATAAGAATAAAAATAGGAATCAATACAATACGTGATATCGTTAAAAAATTTGGCCAATTCACACTATTCATTTAATTTCACTACCTATTATCAGAACTCACCCCATGTATTTGAGTATAAATTTTCCTAGCTAACGCGCTACTAATGCCAGTTACTTTTGCAATATCTTCGCTACTGGCTTTACTTAGCTGCTGTATACCACCAAAATACTTCAGTAACGCAGATCTTCTCTTTGCGCCTACACCCTCAATTTCATCTAACACAGAAGCAATTTGTATTTTCTCACGTCGCTTTCGATGGCCAAAAAGCGCGAAACGATGCGCCTCATCTCTAATTTGCTGAAGTAAAAAGAGTGCTTCACCTTGAATATTTAAGGCAATACTTTCCTCACCTTCCGATAAAAGGATAGTCTCCAACCCTGCTTTTCGCATCGGACCTTTTGCAATTCCTAATAACGCTGTGGGGTGCCATTTTAAAGAGCGCAATACTTTCCTTGCAACGTCTAATTGCCCTTTTCCACCATCAACAATCACAACATCTGGTACAAGTAGCGCATCACTACTTAATACTTGCTTATAACGACGATAAAGGCACTGCTCCATTGCAGCATAATCATCACCTGGCTGAATATTTTCAATTTTAAAACGCCTGTAATATTTTTTTTGCGCACCTTCTTGATCAAATACCACACAACTTGCCGTTGTTTGCGCACCTTGAGTATGGCTTACATCAAAACACTCTATACGCGCAGGTAATGCAGATAAATTAAGTGCTGCTGCTAAAGCCTTAAAACGTGCCAGCATAGAGGCGCGCCCGCTCACCCAAAGACTTAATTGCTCCCGTGCATTTAGTTCAGCAATTTTAAACCAACCTAATTTTTGACCTTGTTTAGCAACACAAAATGAAACAGCAATTCCTTTTTGTTCCTTAAAAGCAGATTCAAGTGTTTGCGCAGAAGGTAACGTAAAGGGTAACACTATATCCTGAGGCAAAGAAGCAGGAAAATAATCGCCAAAATAGTACTGAGCAATAAAACCTTCTAGACACTCAAGATCATTAAGCGCTTGGCTATTTTTAGGAAAGAAGGGTCGACTTTCGACCATTTTACCATCACGCACTTTAATTAAAATAATGCATACCTGCGTATCGTGAGAGCAAACACTAAAAATATCAGCTGAGCCTTTTAATCCAGAAACAAATTGACTCGCCTGCACTTCTTTTAGCGCAGATAATTGATTACGATAATCTGCTGCTTTTTCATATTCATAACATTGTGCGGCAGCCTCCATTTTTTCCTGAAGTCTTTGCGTCACTTCATGAGGTTTGCCAGATAAAATAAATTCAATATGCTTTATTTGCTCCTGATAATCACTTTCAGAAACTAAACCAACACAAGGCGCGGTACATCGTTTAATTTGATGCTGCAAACAAGGGCGAGAGCGGTGAGAAAAAAAACTATCTTCGCAAGTTCGCACTTGAAATACTTTTTGTAACCAAGTATGTGTCTCACGAAGTGCATACGCACTCACAAAAGGACCAAAAATCTTACCTTCTTCCGCCTTAACACTACGCTTAAAATATAGCCGAGGAAAAGTATGCTTCTTACTAATAACAAGATACGGATAAGATTTCCCATCCCTAAGTGAGATATTGTAAGGTGGTTGGTATTGCTTAATAAGTGTTTGTTCAAGCAATAAGGCTTCAGTTTCTGTTCGCGTTAAAGTCACTTCAATTTTTTTAATTTTCTCGACTAAAACTTGTGTTTTTAGGCTTGCATGAATAATACGAAAATAGGAAGAGACACGATTACGCAAATTTTTTGCCTTACCAACATAAAGCACCTTATCTGCTTCGCCAAACATTAAATAAACACCTGGCAAGGGCGTTAAGTCTTTCAAAAATAAGTTAAGGTCAAATTCCATTTTGTTCCATTTCCAGATTAATATGGAATCAATAAAAAAACATATCTCAAAATTAAGCTAACGAAGCATGATTAACCTCAATCATATTATACCTTACCGCAAGCAGCGCGAGCTCCACATCACTTTGGATTTTTAGTTTTTCAAAAATACGATATCGATAAGTATTAACTGTTTTTGGACTTAAAAAAAGCTGTTCAGAAATAGCCTGCGTACTTTGGCAATTCGCAACCAATAAGGCAATCTGTAACTCTCTATGTGACAACGTATCAAAAGGTGATTCACATGGTTTGCCCTGTAAAGCTTGCAGAGCCACTTGCTGAGCAATGCCTGAACCAATATAACTAAACCCCCGCGAAACCCGCCTAATCGCCAGCACCATTTCATCAAGCCCCGTTCCTTTACTAATGTAGCCACTTGCGCCCGCCTCCATTAATCTTGAAGGAAATGGGGCTTCATCGCACACCGTAAGCGCTAAAATTTTAACACAAGGCAGTACTTTTTTTATCTTGCGCGTGGCCTCTAATCCACCCATACCAGGCATTCTTACATCCATCAAAATAACATCTGGATCCAAAGTTTTGGCTAATTTTAAAGCTTCTTCACCGCATGATGCCTCACCTAACACTTGAATATCTTTTACGTCTTGCAAAAGCCTTGAAACACCCATTCTAACTAAATCATGATCATCAACAATCAGCACGCGAATCATGGACTACACCTAAATAATATCTTGTGGACAGACACAGAAGCCTTTTACTTACAAAGTTTGTTTATCACATAAAAATGATTCATAAAAGGCATCAAACACTCACTTCCTGCGAGTAATTAAACAGCGTGTTAAGTCTGCATGAAATAAATGAAGAAAAAAAGTATAATGGTTGGCCCTGTACAAAACAGGATTTTTTCTTATCCAACAACGAACTCGTTGTTTATTCCGTTTCCAGTTTAATTTAGAAGACACTTTATGCTTAGCTATCTACACGCCTTTCATGCCGGAAATATTGCTGATGTCCAAAAGCATTTATGCTTAACTTGGTGTCTTGAATCTTTAAACTTAAAACCAAAACCTTATGTTTATATTGATACGCACTCAGGCTCAGGAAAATATGATTTTAAAATTCGTTCTGTGCGTGATAAACAAAAAATTCAGGAAAATTCACTGGGCGTACAATTACTCTATGAGCAACCAGTCTTACCAGAATGTTTCTCAGCCTACATGAATGTTATTAAACAGATCAATGCGCCAAAATCAACTCGTTACTATCCCGGTTCACCACTTCTTGCAAGCCGTATGATCCGCTGGCAAGATCAAATACACTGCGCTGAGCTACATCCCACCGAAGAGTTAGCCTTAAAAAGATTATTTCGTGATTGCCATAATGTACGCAGCCATTATGGTGATGGATATAAGCTCGTTAATGCTCTCACGCCACCCGTACAAAAACGAGGTATGGTGCTGATTGATCCTGCTTATGAAGTAAAAACTGAATTTAAACAAGTCATTGAAACAATTGAGACAGTCTACCCAAAATGGCAGCAAGGTACTTATATTATCTGGTATCCGATTGTGCGTGCGCACCGGCTTGATAAAGTGCTCAGTAAAAAACTTGTAACTGAAGACTTCTCAAAAGTCTTGCAGTGTGAGTGGATGCTACCGCACAATGAAGCTTATTTTAATCTCATTGGAACAGGGGTGATCATTATTAATCCACCCTGGAAGTTAAATGAAAAAATGGAAGAAGCCTCTCGTTTCTTAAAGAAAATAGGCGCTATTAGTTTATCGAAATTAAATATTATTGGTGATTAAAACCTTCCCATCAAATTTTAGATTAACTCATAATTCTGATTCAGGAGACGCTAGAAATGAAGCGATTAATTAAATATACAGCTCTTTTGATTGCAGCACTATTTACCATTCTAATGGCTGCTTTAATCGTAATGACTACCGTCATTAAACCAAATGACCATAAAGAAATGCTTGCACAGAAAATAAGTGAAGCACTGCATGCGCAGGTTGCAATTGGTAAAATCACCTGGCAATTTTACCCTTGGATTGGGCTTTCTTTGCATGATGTTTCCATGAAAAATAAACAAAATCAGCCCATGATTGCGGTGGCTAATAGTGCAATTAAAGTCAAACTCATACCCCTTTTTGACAAAAAAGTTGAAGTTGATAAAGTATTTATTGATACCCCTAATATCAGCTTAATTAGTGATAAAAATGGAAAGTTAAATTGGTCAGATATCACTGAGGCAAATGCGACATCCTCCACCGAAAAACAATCTCACAGTAAAAAACAGACTGTGGATCCCTTGCCTATAAAAGAGAAAACTGAGAAAGAAAGTATTGTTTTTACCTTTAGTATTAAAGAAATTTTGATTGAGAAAGGAAATCTTCACTATGAGGATCAAAGCACGCAAACAGATATTTATCTTTCTGATATCGCGATTAAAAGTCATAATCTTGCGTTAAATAAAGACTTTCCAATCAAAACCTCTTTTATCTACGAAAAAACACAGCAAGCGTTAAAAGAGACACTCCGCTTAAAAACAGAGGGTGATATTCAAATTAAAATGGCACAGCAAATAACGGTTGCTTTAAATAATTGGAATATAGCCATTAATGACCAGCTTATGCAGCTAACTGGCTTACTTAAAACATCCGATAAACTACCCCTCATTGACGTTAAGATAACCGCAACAACGCTTGATTTAGATAAAATGCTGCCTCAAAAAGCAATAACAGAAAAAACTGCGTCTATTTCAGATGAAAAAAATAATGCCGCAACAACCACACCTATACCACCGACAACACTACCGCTTGATCTTTTAAAAGAGATGAATCTTAAGCTTGATTTTCAAGCACAAAATATTCAAACATTGCCATTTCAAATTACAATGCCGCATATGCAACTTGAAGCAAAAAATGGACTCATTCAGCTTAAAAAAATGCAAGCACAAATATGGGAAGGTATGATTGATACGCAAGGTAAAATTCAAGTGCGCGATAATCTCGCCTTTGTTGATCTTAACTTAAAATCTAACAATATGCAGATGAGCAAAATACTCAAAGATCTTGCGCAAAAAGAACTTATTCAAGGTGTCTTTAATACTGAGGGAAGTTTTACCTCACAAGGTGACACCGTCGAGAGCCTTATTAAAAACCTGAAAGGAAGCACTGTTTTAGCCTCAAACAAAGTATTAATAGAAAGCTTTAATTTAACTGATCAAGCTTATGAGTATGTTGGAAAATCATCCCCTATGCTACGAGCCTTACTAGAAGGAAGCGAGAAAATACCAACGATTGGGCGCACAAAAAATACTGAAATTTCAGATTTTTCAACGAAAATTAACGTTGAAAATGAAACAATTATTGCACCTGATATTCAGGCTAATACCAAAGAAGGTGATATAAACGGCATAGCTCAATATCATTGGAATAATAATATTTTAAACTTAGAAGCAATATTACCGATTCGTAATAAAACTTTATCAACAATACGCTGGTACTTTGACTGTCATTTTTCAGAATTAAAAAAATGTGGCCTTAATGAAAAAGCCATAGGGAAGCAGTTGGAAGACTTAGCCAAAGAAAAAGCTAAAGAAAAATTAACGGGTTATGCTGAACAATTAAATCAAAAATTAACAGATGAAAAAATTGAGCAGGCAAAAGAGAAAATTGATGAAAAAAAAGAAGTACTAAAGGAAAAGCTTAATGAAAAACTGAATAGGTTTCTTATGAAGCAGAATCAACCGTAGATAAGCAAAATAATAGGCGCAGCTTTAGCGACATTTTTTTATCTGAAATAATTCAAACACTAGACGATTGTTATATTTTTTCTAAACAGAATGCAGCTAAAACATGATTCTATTTTAAGGGGCGTGATCTTTTATCCGTCATTCCGCATAGTGGCCAATTAAGTCTTTGTAATTATTTTTTATTACAAGAAAAAGACTTAAATTTGCTATTTTTGCGCTTTCACTCGCCTATTTTGATTTCATATTAATCCCATTTATGATCGCTGAGATTCTCTATGA
>CAMAPQ010000087.1 GCA_945860125.1 Klebsiella pneumoniae | reverse complement strand
TGCTTTTGCAAGATTAAAACACTTCAGAGCGGTAGCTACTCGTTACGATAAGCTGAAAAGAAATTTTATCGGAACCATGGCTCTAGCTTGCGCTTTTATATGGTTACCGATGTGATGAGAATAATTTTGAAAGTTCAACAGGCCCTAGTTGTTTTTAGTGTTTTAATCACTCGGGCAAGTGAAGCATAATTTTCATAGCCAAAAATATACTGGTTTGCTTGTAAAAAAGGCATGAGATCTAACAGTGATTTTCCTTCATTTTGTTTTTGTTTAAACCTCACAGCAAATAAATTATCTATCAAGGCTATAATAAGCGAATAGCGATGTAACTCACTTTGCTGCTTGCCAAAATAACCTGTGCCATCACAAGTTTCATGGTGATATAAAATAATTTCGCTGACAGCTGTTGGTAAAAGAGGGGTAAGTTTACTAATTTCGCACCCAATTAAAGTATGATTCTGCATTTTCTTCCACTCTTCTGGAGAGTATTTTTTATATTCTTTTAATAGCTCGGGTGAAAGATGAAGCATGCCAATATCATGTGCAAGAGCGCCAATAAAGAGCATATTTGTATCTTGGCGTGTCAGTTTACGATTTTGCGCAATCGCTACGCTTAACCATGCACAGAAACATCCTTTATCAAACTCAGTGGGTAGCGTGATGGACATAATAGTGAGTTTTTGTAATATAAGTGGATATTCTTCAATTAAATTACACAGCGCTTTGATAGGGCGTTCTAATTTTTTTTCCTCGTGAATATGTTTAAGATCATGATGTTGAGATATAAAACTGACTATTTTATTATACAGTCTCTCACCTGTTAGAGGATCAGTAAGTTGGATAAGTTGCTCGATAGGATCTTTTAGTCTTTGCTGGTATAGCGCCAGAAGCTTTTCTTGTGTAATGCTCTGCGTTTTACTAATAAGGATTTCGTCTTGATCATTTTTAATGTCATTTGTGATAGTTAGCCCTTTTTTTCTAGGTATTGTGCCAAATGGTATAGATAGTCTTCTGCAAGATTTTTATCGTAGTGAGTCATAGTTTGTTCATGTTGGAGAAAACAGTATTATTTATATAGTTCAGCATAGATCTTCTAAAACCAGTGTAGTGAAAAATGCTAAAAAAAGGAAAGTTAGGCTTTGGGTCATCCTGTTTTTTTGGTTCGGTTTTGTCTTCGTAATGACATCACTACATGCAAGCGAAGAGAGTAGCGTTTTAGCTGGCTTTTCTACTCTAGAAAACGCTAATTTAGAAAAAGTTAATCCATTCAAAACACAAGTGATGCCTTTTCGGCTTATTCGTATTTCTTTAAGTGATTTTCATTGGGCGGCTACGCCTTTTGACCAGAGTAGTATCTCTTTGCTTGCCATGGAAAATAGTCAATTAGTTAATATCCCTTTTTCCTTAGATCGTGAAACAAAAGAGGGATGGTTAATATTTAATCATTTAGATGAGGCAAATAAACGACAGGGACAGGATGATAAGCCCTCTTTAGATCACAAGTTATTATTCAGTTTTTTTCTGAAAAAAGCAGGCGTTGAAAAAATATCAGCATGTCCTTCTTGTATTGATAAGCTGAATTCTGCTGTTATTTTAAATGAAACTGAAGTTAAACTAGGCAATGAAGTTCGTTATGTATACTGGGTTAAAAAACAGAATATCAATTCTACATTGAGATCAACGATTGACTTTAATGTAGAGACAAACCAGCTAAAAACACCTGTTTATTTTATAGCTTTTAATCCAAGGAATTATCTTGATATTCAGTCATTTTCTTTAGGTGACGGCCACAATAAAATTGATATTGACGCATTAAAAATTAGAATTTCTGGGGATATTTTATTAGGGCTAAGCAAGCTGGTATTAAATAACCAAAACCTAAAAGCGAAGCTTATTGCCTCTTATCAGCAACCTGTTAGAACAGTATTAGAGATGTCAACTCATGTGGTGATTGCTGGCATTCCCATCATGGAGGTTAAGATTCAAGCGCATGCTTATGAGAATAGCATTGTTTTTTTTGCCGAAGTAATGGCACCTTCTTTTGTAAATTATACTTACTGGAATACTAAGCTTTATATAACGCTTGATGGTGTTAAGGATGACTTTGCTGGCGCGCAGGTTACGCCAGGTGGTTCTCATTTGCATGCGGGAACAGTGGATGGTGTGTTATCCCAAGGCGAGTTAGATTTTCATGGAAAAGTCGTTTCAACTGAAAATCAATGGATGTTTATTAATCATCCATATAAAGCCTTCCAGATTTACTTTAAATTACGCAGTGAGCAGGAGCCCTCCAGATTAATTCGGTTGATTTATCAGGATGATTATTACCTTGTTAATAAGCCGGAGCATTTCAGAGGTCAAGCACCTAATTTTGGGTTTTTGATCGATACGCTCAATACGCAAAAATCAGGTGCGTTTGTCTCTTTTAGTTTGAATTTTAGTAGGATAGATGGACTTTCTAAGCACGATGAAGATATTTTCATCCAAAAATTAAATAGTACGCTGGAAGTTACCCATACAAAATTACCGCGCTAGTTATGCTCTAGCATTATTCATTATTAACAATAGAGCCTTCTAACGATTGACGACTTGCAAAGTGAGATCCTGGGTTCACACTAACGTTTTCTTGAATTGGAAGATGTATTTTCCCTTCAATTTTTGCTTGAGTAAGCCATCCAGATCCACTAAAGCGGTATTGATCGCTATATGATTTAATAATCAGACCTATAATATCGCCTTTTTTCAATTGACTGCTTACGCCACCTAACTCCGCTTTAATCGTTCCAGAGCCTTTAAAAGGCATAACTTGGTCGCTTAAAATTTTTATTTTGCTAGAGTTCTTTCTTTTAATGCCCAGACTTAAAAACATAGTAGGATTTTTTTCAAGATTGGGATTATTAATGGTCAGTTCAACTATGGGAATACCGGTGATTGTGCCAGATTCTTCTGCTACGGTTAAAGGTACAAAAGCAGGTCGTAGCGTGCCGCCTGTGGTTTCTAAGTCGGTATAAAAAATTTTATCGTCATCTTTTGTGAAGCTTGATGTAATACGGTCAATCATTCTTAAGGGGAATTCAAAAAAACCAGCAAAACCTGATTTCATGTTAGCTTTATGTAAGGTAAAAGTTTTCCCGCCAATAGGGATATCAGAGAAAACAGAGCCTGTTTTAGTGTCGTGTGTTAAACATACTTGTGGAATAGTAGAAGCTGCACCTTCTTCTCCCTTTAATTTTTCATCAAACCAGCTAACAATCGCTTCTCTTAGATCGATTTTTTTATCGCCGCAATGAACCGTATTTTCAACCTGATAAGCAGGAACAACCGAGAACTGAGACATAGGCAATAAATGCCCCCCTTGTGTGCCAATAAAACGGACATCATTTCCTGCCTTTTTTAAACAATGAAAATTTTTAGATGCTTCATTGATAGGAAAGAGTACATCTCGAAAACCTTGCACCATTAATACATCTACTTGGGGAATTTGTCCTTTTTCACAGTAATAACTGAAGCCGTGATCCTCAAGATAATCAAAGACCTCGGGCGGAACAAAGCCTTTTCTTGCGTTTGTATAGGCTTTATTAAGGACAGGATCCATGCGTCCTTTGCTCATAATATTTCCCGATAAAATAAGTAGCGTTAGCCATCCACTTTTAGGTACATGGTTAGGATAAAGTGACGATTCAAGATTATTCCAAGTATTTAAAGGAACAATTGCATCTATTCTATGATCAAGCGTTGCGCCTAGTAGTTGTGTTTCTCCACCATAACTTTCACCAACCATGCCAATAACAGGATCATTTTTTTTGTATTCAATTCGAGAAATATTATTTTGTATCCAGTCAATAATTGCGCTTAAATCTTTAATTTCATGCTGTGGATCCATTAGCTGAATATTGCCTTCGCTATTGCCATGGCCTCTTTGATCGTAGCTTACAACCCAGTAGCCACTTTTCCATGCTTTGTTCGCCGCTTGGCCACTTAAAACCAGTTTTGAATAAATGCTTAATGGGCCAGACATACGAAACATGGAAAATCCATGAGTATGGATCACGACAGGTGCTTTTTCGCCTGCTTTTAAAGCTGGTTGAAATATAGTTGCCTTTATTTTTGTTCCGTCAAAGGAATAAATATCTACATCAAAATAAGCGGCTTTGAGATCGCCTGCTTCATTTTTTTGGGAGAGGGCGTCCTGCGGTAAACTGCTACAGCCAGTTAGTAGTAAGCCAAGCAGTAATGTAAGCAGTAAAGGTTGGGAGTAACTAGAAAAAACTCTAAGAGGCACCTGATGCATAAACCTTCTCCTTTAAGCCCTTCCTTAGGCCGTGGGTTCCCTACTCTAATAAGTTGCTATTCAATACTTTTAATATGCTTATATTCTTAGGTATGCTGACCTAGAGATTTTTAAGAGTTCGGTAGAGCTGTTGCCGCCATTTTACAGATCCTTAAGTTAGATTCAACTAAATTAAGACCAATCATTCACAAAAAATAAGTTGGCTGCCTACTGTAATCTTGTGTGCCTGAATAAAACCTGATTTGAACTCAATAACTGATATAGATTGGGCATGTTTTTTCATGCGAAAAGGTGCCAGATTTTCCGTAATCTGAATAATTTCTTTTTGCGCATTTAAAAAAACAACGTCAAGATGATAATTCATGCCAATGGTATGAATTGAATTGCATGGAATAATCCATAAAGCTTGACTTTCAGATAAGGCAGGTTTTGTGAGCAGCCCAACAAGCCGAGAGAAAAAATGATCTGCTATGCTTAAATCAAGCAATATAAGGTCTTTTTGTGTCTTAATTGCAGCTTGTGGAGCTATTTTCTTTTTCATGGAGCGCTTTGAGTTGAAGATCTTTTTTTAGCCATAATTGATGAAGCCATTGTTGAATATGCTCGCGAAAAGCAGGGTTGTTCTCATAGTCTCCCCCTATTAATGAGGTAGGGACAGAAAGTTGATCCACTATAATGGATACTTTTTTAACTTTTCCACATCCAAACTGCCAAAGATTATGTTCTTGCGTTTCATAAGATAAAGTAACGTTTAGTATGGCCGTAAACTGCTCGCCCATTGCTGAAAGCACCAATGCAACCCCGCCAGTTTTAGGCTTGAGCAGATATTGGTAAGGTGATGCTTGCCTTGAGTGTTTTTCTGGTGAAAAACGGGTGCCTTCAATAAAATTAATAACGGAAATGGGCATTTCCTTAAAGCGTTCACATGCCTTTCGTGTCGTTTTCAGATCTTTCCCTTTCATTTCCGGGTGTTTTGCTAAATATTCTTTTGAATAACGTTTCATAAAGGGGTATTCCAATGCCCACCATACGATACCCATCACAGGCACCCACTTTAGCTCATCTTTTACAAAAAATTTTAGGAAGGGTATTTTCCGATTAAATATTTTTTGCAAAATAAGAATATCAGTCCATGATTGATGGTTACTGATAATTAGATACCATTGATTTTCTTTTAAGTTTTCAAGTCCTTTGATATCCCATTCAATTTTTTGAGTGATATCAATACAAAGACTATTGAGACAGACCCATGTTGAGCTTATTTCTGTAATACAAAATGTGAAAAATTTCCTGGCACTTTTAGTGGGTATAAGCAGCCTTAGTATTGCTAATAGATAAATCAGGGTAGAGAGAATTACCACATTGAGGATAATAAAAATAAAGCAGATAATGCCTTTCACAAATCCTGGCAAAAAATGTAGCATGACGGTTACCTTAATAAAGATTTTTATTCGTATTAAGTATTTTTTTTGTTGTAGATAATCTTTAACTGCAAATCTTTTTCAAGCCATAACTGATGCAGCCAATCTTGAAAGTAAGTACGAAAAATAGGATCGTTTTCATAGTCGCCTCCGATTAATTTAGCTGGAACAGGAAATTGCTTGATTCTAACTGATATTTTTTTAACTTTTCCACACCAAAACTGCCACAGGCCATGTTCTTCGGTATTATAAGAAAAAGTAACATCTAGCATCGCTGTAAACTGTTCGCCCATTGCTGACATTACAAGTGCAAGCCCGCCTGCTTTTGGTTTGAGAAGATGCTGATAAGGAGAGGCTTGTTTAAGTCTTTTCTGTTCTGTAAACCGGGTACCCTCAATGAAGCTAATAACAGAAATTGGCATTTCCTTAAAGCGCTGGCATGCTTTTCGTGTGGTCTCTAGATCTTTACCTTTCATTTCAGGATGTTTTGCTAAATATTCTTTTGAGTAGCGTTTCATGAAGGGGCAGTCAAGCGCCCACCATACAAGCCCCATTATTGGCACCCATTTTAACTCATCTTTTACAAAGAATTTTAGGAAGGGAATTCTTCGCCCAAAGACATTTTGCAACATAAGAACATCAGCCCAAGATTGATGATTGGTCGAAATTAAATACCATTGGTCGTTTTGTAGGTTGTCAAGACCTTGGATATCCCATTCAATATTATGAAGAGATTTCATGCAAAAGTTATTCAGCTTTATCCATATAAAGCCTATTTCAATAATGCAGATGCTAAAAAATTTTCTAACGCTTTGTATCGGGATAAGGAGCTTTAACACGGCTAATAAATAGACTGGGATAGCGAGAATCACTGCGTTAATTATGGCAAAAAGTAGGCAGGTTGTGCCTTTGAGCTGTTCTATTAGAAAATGCAGCATGCGAAGAGCCTTGTTTCTGTTTTGGTGATATATACCCTTCGTACTTGGAACCACGGCATTGTTGGCTGCGCTCGTTCACCCTAATCACATAGTTTCTCTATGCTCATGGGGTTCTCTCTATCGCCGCCTCCTCGGTGACTCCAATTACTTTGGGTATAGCGTCTTTTACGCAAAGCTGGGCAATTTTGCGTAAGAACTATGATAAAAAATAGTATTTATTCCCAGTGTTCATTGCGTTTTTTAGGTTTTAATCTTGGCAAAATCATGCTGAGTAGTGCGCCGAATAAAACGGCAATTGTCCCATGGATCATCCCTTGCGTATACTGATTTTCTCTTAAAACTGTATTCTCTATTTTTAGTTCTTCATTATTAATTTTATTTATCTCTAGCTGTTTGTAGGTGGCTTCCGTTTCACCATGGTTTAATCTGTTTTTGATATACGGATTGTCAGCAAGTGGATGTAAGGCTTCTTGTGAATTGCTGGGCAATGACGGATTTTTTTTAATATCCTCACGCTCTAGTATTTTTTCTTTCATCTGCACAATTTCTTGTTGCAAACTATGGATTCGGTGTGTTTTTTCTAAAAGTTCAGACTGTATTGCGGTTATTTTTTGTTCGCTTTCTTTTAGTTTTTGCTGGTTACTTTTGCTCGTTGTCAGATATTCTTTTTTTATCCAACCTTCTTTTCCTGTGGGTGTTTTTACTTTAGTCCAAGCTGAATGCTCAGGCTCCTCAATTAGTATTATCTCTTCGCCAGATGGAATGCTATCAATTACCGCTGATTGTTTATTATTGGGTGTTTTATAGATGGGAATAGGTAACGTGTCATTGATGAATAGTTCGCCTGAGTAGGTGGGCGGTGTTTGTTGGAGCAAAAAGAAAAAAAGTGCGAGTTGAGGCGTATTTTTATATAGACCAATAAAAATTTTGTTTGTGGTGTGTAGGCTCATTTTAGATCCATTAAAAATGATTTAATCTTGCCCTTCAGAAGGGGGGGGCGTAATCGTTTCGCTGGTATGAGCGGAGTGTTCTTTGGTGTGCTTTAAAATATAAAACATTAAACCAAAGAGGGCTGCTAAGTTTAGGCCCATCAAACCAAATAGCTTAAAGTGTACCCATGTTTCGGTGCTAAAATTAAAGGCGACCCAAATATTAATAATACCTGAAGCAATAAAAAATAAAACGGCGCAAAAGTTAATTTTTTGTAGCTGCCTATTTGTTAAGTTTACTTTTATTGTCTCGGATGAGCTCATTGCATTATCGATAAACCTTTGGGAAAGACTTTTTTTACCTATATATTGACTGCCAAAAAAGAGTGCAGCAAAAATCCAGTTGATAATAGTAGGCTTCCACTTAAGGATATTTTCATCATGGAAAAAAAGTGTGAGTGATCCTAGCGGGATTAATATAGCTAGCCCAATGAGATGTGATTTCTCTATTTTTTTCCAGATCAGGCGATGTAGTATTATCTGTATAATACTTGCGATGAGAATAGCGATGGTTGCGTGCATGAAGTTTTTGGTTGAAAAATAAACGCTAAAAAAAATCACAACAGGTAAAAAATCTAAAATTTGTTTCATGTTCAGTCTTGCTCGTGCGTTGAAGTCGTATTTGTATTTTTCAGAATTGATTGTTTAGGGTCGGTATACGCAAAGCTTAGTTTGTAAGCTTAGGTATGTGATCAGTAAATAAGTTAATGTGTGAGTTATAAGTTATCTCTTATTTTTCAATTGGCCTGCTATTTTGTGCTGTATAATAGAACATATTAGCTTATATTGCTCGGTAATATGTTTTGCTTCATGTGGCGCCTGAGTTAAGCTGATTGGCGCACTATTTTTTATTAAGATTTTTTTTAAATGTTCGCAGGTGTTTTTTATTATTCGCTTGTAGCTTGGTTATTTATGACGCAGTTTTTTCAGGTTCATCCAACGCATCCTCAGCAAAGGCTGATTGTTCAGGCTGTTGATATTTTACGGCAGGGTGGCGTTATTGCTTACCCGACAGACTGTGCTTATGCTTTTGGTTGTTGTATTGGCAATAAAAAAGCACTGGAGATTATTTCTCGTATTCGTGGACTAAAAGATGAGCATAACTTTACGTTGTTATGTAAAGATCTTTCTGCATTGGGAACCTATGCAAAAGTAGATAATGCAACTTTTCGTTTGTTAAAAAACTTTTTGCCAGGCCCTTATACTTTTATTTTGAAGGCGACAGCTGAAGTACCAAAACGATTGATGCATCCTAAGAAAAAAACCATTGGTTTAAGAATGCCTGAAAGCACAATCTGTGCAGCATTACTTGATAAACTAGGCGAGCCTTTATTAACTTCTACTTTGAAATTGCCCTTTATTGCCGGCATAATGAATGATCCTGAAGAAATCTATCGTGTTTTATCACGCCAGATTGATTTGGTCATTGATGGCGGGATAGGTGCGCAAGATGTTACTTCTGTTATTGATGTTAGTGAAGGTGTGCCTATTGTATTGAGAGAAGGTGTTGGCGATGTTTCTTTTTTTAGGTGAGTATTGCCTGAGTGGTTATATTTAATATCTTGCGTATATATACCCATCGCCAATCAAAACGATTGAATGATTTAAAAAAGTCATTTATAAACTCTCTATGGAAATCAATTTGTTAGAGCCTGAAAAGAGAGACCTAGAGTTACACCATAAAAAGGAGCGAGATAAGCGCGTGGCCGATCGAATTAAAGCTGTGCTGCTGAAATCAGAAGAATGGACAGACAAAAATATTGCTGTAGCTCTTCGCATTCATGAAGAGACAGTTCGTACTCATCTTGATGATTGG
>CAMAPQ010000086.1 GCA_945860125.1 Klebsiella pneumoniae | reverse complement strand
GGGATTTCTTTTTTTGAATGGTTGTATGAATCGATCAGCATCAACGCCCCACCACAACTCACTTAAAATTTAACAGCAAACCGGGATTGGTTTACGCTCAAGTTTGGGCGCCTACGCGCGATGTCAAATTATGGGGCGTGATCTTTTACAAAAAAACACTTAACTGCTCTATTCAGAAGCTAAATGTTTCTCCAATAAAACGACATAATCTAGAATGATCTGAGCAGACTCTTTAATTAAAGAATCTTTTTTAAACTGTTCTTCCGAAGGCAACTCTGCTGATTTTAACCTGTCCGAGTCCTCGTCATCGACCTCTTCTAGCTTTATAAGCAATGGTTCGTGAAGCGCTTTTCTCTTTTTATTCTCAAGTGCCAATTTTTCTTTTTCTCTTTTAATGCGCTCTTCTTTCCTCACTTTTTCATTAAGAGATACGACCTTTTCTTTATTAATTTTGTGAATAAAATCAATATAGGCATCTAAGTAATCAAAGTCAGGATCGAGTTTCGTTCTTACAACATGCCGTTTTTTTAACTCAGGCATTAAACTCTTTAACTCAGTAAATCCTTGATACTGCACAGACGTAATTTTATCCCAACCTAAAGCATGATCTAGCGCACTTTCACCGATATCTTCTTTGCTAATTAAGCTTGGAAATTCAATATCAGGAACAATACCTAAGTGCTGATTGCTTTCACCAGAAATGCGATAAAATTTTGCCTGCGTAATTTTTAGCTGACCCTGAGAAAGGGTTTTAAGTGCTTGGACAGTGCCTTTACCAAAAGTTTGTGCACCGACAACAATACCTCTTTGATAGTCTTGTATTGCGCCTGCAAAAATTTCTGAAGCAGAAGCACTTAAGCGATTCACTAAAACAACCAATGGGCCTGAATAGTGAATCTGAGAGTCACTATCTCTCAAAATTTCAATACGCCCCTTATCATCTTTAATTTGTACAGTGGGGCCTGTGCGAATAAAAAGCCCTAGCAAAGAAGACGCTTCTTGCAAAGAGCCGCCGCCATTATCTCTTAAATCAACGATAAGACCATCAATACCTTCCACTTTTAATTCATCAATCAGTTTTTGTGCATCCCTTGTTGAGCTTTTATAGCTTGGATCACGATTTTGCAGCGCCTGAAAATCAATATAAAAAGTCGGCAATGATAAAATGCCTATTTTACTCGTTTTATTATCTCGCGTTACCTCTAGGATATGTTTCTTAGCTGCCTGTTCTTCAAGCTTCACTTTATCGCGAATGATACTAACTATTTTTGTTTTTTGATCGCTAGGCGCATCATGGGGAATCACATCGAGGCGCACAATGGTATCTTTAGGGCCACGAATCAGGTCAACAACTTCATCAATACGCCAACCAATAACATCAACCATCTCACCATCTGCCCCTTGCCCAACACCAATCACCCGATCAGAAGGATGCAACTGCTTACTTTTTTCAGCAGGCCCTGCCGGAACAAGACGAACAACTTCAGTGTATTCTTCCTCTGTTTGCAAAACAGCACCAATCCCCTCCAAAGATAAACTCATATTAATATTAAAATTCTCTGAGGTGCGAGGTGAAAAGTATTGCGTATGAGGATCAAAGCTTTGCGCAAAAGCATTTATATAGGTTTGAAAAGCATCTTCATCATTATTTTGCAGCAACCGATTAAGACGACTTCTATATCGCTTAACAAGCAAGGCCTGAATCTTTTCTGGCTCTTTATTGGTTAATCTTAAGTTAAGCACTATATTCAATATTCTTCTTCGCCATAAGTCATTTAGCTGTGCCGATGTTTTCGCCCACTCACTATCTTTCTCATCAATCACTAATGTTTCATTAGAATCAAATTTAAATGCGTCATAGTGATTTTCCAATTGATTAATAACGTAGGTTAAACGCTCAATTGCTCTCACTTGGAATTGGTTAAATATTTCAAAGCCAGGCTTTAAATTACCGGATTTTAAAAAATCATCAAATTTATTGCGGTATTGCTCAAACTCATCAATATCACTTTTTAAAAAATAGCTTTTCATACTATCTAAATCTTTTAAATAATGATCAAACATCACTGAAGACAATGCATCATCAATTTTTAGATGCTGATAATGGCCATAACTTAGCTGATCTAAAATACTAATACTGGTTCTCACCTGCGCACGATTAGGCTTCAGCGCCTCATACGTGAGATGGTTAATGTTACCGGATAATGCCTGCGTACCCGTTGCCTGCACAGCAGGCGTTACAACGATACACAACACAGACAAGGTTAAAGCCAGTCTATAGATAGATTTTGCAAAAAATATATTTTTAGCAATAAAGTATTGGAAACGAATCATTACGAAAAAAAGTCCTTAATGGTTGAGTTCTAAATGATTTTAAAAGAAAATTCAAACCGCAAGCCACTTCTTTTTAAAAGAGTTGCGACGCATCTTCGACGTTTTCATTATTTACTGTGGCACTCTTAGCGTTACAGTAAGCTAAGCATGGATTATTTAGTTTAAAAAAGCGATGGCTTCATTTACAAAACTTCAAAATACGTTTTGTTGTGGCTATTTTAAGCGTCATTATAGTTGATTATTTAATATTTGAAAAAAATGAACCCCTTATCAAAAAAAAATTACTTTGGTCTTATTCTCGTCGTTATTTCATTAGGTTTTCTCTTGCCAGGTTTAACCGAACCCATGCTACAAATAGAGGCAGAAGTTAAACTAATGAATATGCAAATGACGCTTTTTAAAGAGACGCGAAGCATTATTGGCACAATTACGCATCTTTTACAAAATGGACACTTGTTAGTTGGCATCCTTGTAGGTCTATTTTCTGTTGTTATTCCTCTATTGAAACTAGGGTTAGTTGGTAGCAGTGTGCTTATCAACGATACCAAAGCACAAAATAACTATAGACATATAGCCCAACTCATTAGCAAATGGTCGATGGTTGATGTCATGGTTGTAGCCATTATTGTGGCTTTCCTTGCCATGGATGCTCACACAAACCTAAAAGCAACTTTCTTACCGGGATTTTATTATTTTCTTATTTATTGCTTATTTTCACTCTCATCAACTTATTGCTTTGAAGATAAAAAAACATAAATATACTCTTCGTACTTGAAAAAAAGGCATTTTGTCATTATCCTAAAAAACCGTAAAAAAAGAAAAACGAGAAGGAAAACAGCATATTTCCCATCCGTGGTTATACTTTTATTAAAGAGCGCGCTTTTTTATGTCGCATCAATAAGAAGTAGGAATGGGTTATGAAGTACCACGCAGGTGTTGCCTCCTCAGGCTGGGTTGATCGATCTGAAATGATAATGGTAGAAGATTTAGCAAATCGCCTTTCTGATAATCATCATCCTTTCAAACTAAGCTTCCCTGAACCAATTGAGTATTATTTCCGGCATTTCTATGCACAAATCAGCTTAAATCGTCAAAGAATAGCGCTACTATTACCGATGGCATGGTTTTTTGCCTCAGGGCTCATTGATTTTTTAGTTATGAAAGGCCCTACCTGGGATATATGGCAGTTCAGGCTAATCTGCCTTGCCGTTTTATCTGGCTTTTTTGCACTCACTTACACTTTATCTTTTCAATATTTTAGGCCGTTAGCACTTTTTTTATATAGCCTAGGTGTTGTCTTAAGCTGTTTAAGCATTGGCGTACTAACAGAAGCGCCTTATTCATTGGTCTACCACTTAACCGCTGGCTGGTTAGTGCTGTTCTTATTTAATGCACTGTGCTTTATGCTGACGTGGGCTTTAGGCTTGAGTGCCTGCACGCTAATTTTAGCCAATATCTACTGGCTAGGCTTCGATTGGGCATCAACAGAAATGTGGCTTTTCCTTAACTTCAACTTAGTTTTCGCTTTATCCTTAGGTATCACTGCTTGTTACTTTAAAGAGTTAGAGCAAAGAAAAGTTTTTCTACAGTGGGAGCAAACAAAGCTAAATCGAATTAACCAAGAAGAACTAGAGTTCAATCAAGACCGCCTACCTTACCTTGTCGCCTTAGACTCGCTGACAGGCCTTGCAAATAAAAAAAGCTTTGACCGTACTTTAAACGGCGAATGGAAGCGCTCTTTGAGAAAGCACTATCCTATTTCTTTAGTTGAAATTAACTGCCAACACATTAAACAAGGCCAAGGCATCGTATCTGCTAATGCTATTAACAAACATTTATGCGATATCTCCCAAAAAATCAGAGGCTTTACAAGAAGACCTGGCGATGTTGCATGCCGATTTGAAGAGTCAGGCTTTATGCTGCTATTAGCTGATACAGAAAATCATAACGCGGGCATGGTTGCAGAAAAAATACTGTCCGTCATCACCACGCTGGAACTCGCCGAAGGAAATAAAGTGGGCGACCATAACTGCGAACCTCATTTTTCAGTAGGTGTTGCAACAATGATACCTAACGGACACCAGTCAGTAAGGGACATTATCAATATGGTAAATCAAGCCACAAGCTTAGCGGAGAAAAAAGAACCTAATCAGTTCGTATGCGTTAATCAGCTAGGCTCCTACCCAAGCTAACCAACCATCATCAACAAGCCTTAGAAATAATAGTTTTTCCCCTACTGATTTCTAAGGCTTGCCAAAAAAACAAACGGCTAAAAAACAGACTGCCAAAGACCAAAGAGAGTCTCTTACCAAGAAAGCGCGCCGCCAACTTGATACTCTGTAACGCGCGTTTCAAAGAAGTTCTTTTCCTTACGTAGATCCATCATTTCAGACATCCAAGGAAAAGGATTTTGTGCCCCCTTAAACTGCTCAGGCAAACCAATTTGAGCCAACCTACGATTACAAATGAATTGAAGGTACTCCTCCATCATTTTTGCATTCATCCCTAAAACGCCAATAGGCATTGTCTCTTTAGCATAATTAATTTCGAGATCGGTGCCTTCTAATATCATCTGCAATACTTCTTCCTGAAAAGCCTTTGTCCATAAATGGGGATTCTCAATCTTAATTTGATTAATGACATCAATACCAAAATTAACATGCATTGATTCATCGCGGAGGATGTACTGAAATTGCTCAGCAGTGCCAGTCATTTTATTACGTCGACCCATTGAGAGAATCTGCGTAAAACCACAATAAAAAAACATGCCCTCAGCAACGCAATAGTAAGCAATCAAATTTCTAAGTAACTTTTGATCATTCTCAGGGGTCCCCGTCTGAAAATTAGGATCAGCTAACCCTTCCGTGTATTGCAATGCCCAAGTTGCTTTTTTCTGAACGCAAGGTACTTCACGATACATATTAAAAACTTCACCCTCGTCCATTCCTAAGGATTCAACACAATACTGATAAGCATGCGTATGAATGGCTTCCTCAAAAGCCTGTCTTAGCAAATATTGCCTACATTCAGGATTAGTAACATGACGATAAATACCTAACACAAGGTTATTAGCAACCAGAGAATCAGCTGTTGAGAAAAAACCCAAGCTTCTTTTGACAATGGTTCTTTCATCTTCAGTTAGACCATTTGTATTTTTCCAAAGACTAATATCTGCTGACATATTAATCTCTTGGGGCATCCAATGATTAGCGCAACCATCAAGATACTTCTGCCATGCCCAATCATATTTAAACGGCACCAGCTGATTTAAATCTGCACGGCAATTAATCATCCGTTTATCATCAACTTGAACACGTTTAGCACCAAATTCAGGCGCTTCAAGGCCTAAAGGCGGCGCAACAGAACTAGGTTGTTCATTTTTTTCAAGATAATTCAGCGCAGCATTTTTTGAGACTTCCACTACTTTTTTTGCATCTTCTTCGAGCAAAAGATCAAGAGAACGCGACTGAGCAATAGGATGAAACTCCTTCGCTGTAACAGAAATCGTCTGATCATAATCTTCCCAGCTTAACATATTGATAACCCCTCTCATTTCCCCAACGTTAAACCACCCAAAAATCTTAGAAGCCTTCGAAGCAAAACACAAGATGTTGTATGAAATTTATTTTTAAACACAATATATGCACAGCTTATTCACAACCAAACCGATATCATCCAAGCATATAATCCAAGTAAAAAAGAAAAGTTTTAACAAAATTAAGTGGACAACGCATAGCAACTCTTCTTATCCTTCCGGCTCCTGCTGCGTTTAAAAAAAGGAAAATAACAGTGAAAAACAATAAGCCGCTTAAAATATACCCGCTACTCTTTACTTTTTTGGCGCTACTACTGCCTACCGATCCTGCCATAGCCAGCTCAAAAGACAGCGCACTAAGTGTTGGTATAGGCCTAAATAACGTCGCAATTGATGATAAAAATTTTACAAAAAACAATTTAAGTCAGTCTTACCACATTGGCTATCGTTTCTCCGAAACATTAGGTGGCGAACTGGGTTTTATTGACTTCGGATCAGTTACATTAGGGGGCAGTGGCGTTTTTAAGGATAATATCCCGAGCGAACTCGCTGCTAGTTATATCTCTATCATGCGTTACTTCGTTATTAATGAACAAGTCGATTTATATGGAAAAATAGGTCTTTTATACTCATCTGTTAGCTTTAGCAGTTTCATGGGGTTTGAGGAAGAAATTGCAGACCAAAGCATTTTCTTTGGCGTTGGTGGTAAATATGCTTATTCATCAGGGTTTAATATAACAACGGAATTAGGCTTCTATCAAATAGAGTCAGAATATGGTGCAGTGAGAGCTTTCGGCGATACAATTGAAGTAGACGCAACTATAACCTCTGTTGGGATTGGCTTTGAATGGGTTTTTTAAGCCACCTTTCTTGAATACGAGAAATAGCTAATAAACGCCCCTTGCGAATTTCTTCAGCAAGCGCAGCAGGGGGTAATACAAGCCATGGCGTAACATCTAAATTTTTTATTTCTACTAATACCTGCTCAAAAAAATGCCGCTGCTGATCGAGCAGGCCTGTTTGTAACTCCACTCTACCTAAACAAGCCTCACAAGCTTTTAAAAATAGAGTAAAGTCATCTTGTTTTCTTAACGCATCAGCCCCTAAAAACACCGCTAAAATCTCCTCAGGCTGCAAACTAAAGACCTTATCAACCGTCAAATAATAAAGCGCGGTAAGGCGTGCTAAGCGAGCAAATTGCTTAGGCACCTTTAATCTTGAACATAAGCTTTTAATTGAATCTATTGCTACATCATGCAATAAAACAGAAAAAGTCAAAAATGGATTCTGTTGCTCAGCAACATAATCTATCGCTTGTAATAAATAATGGCCCGCATCGGCAATTGGATAAGGGGCATTATTTTTGGGCACGCCAAATAGCTGGTCAACTTCAGGCAAAATATCTACAAGCGCACCGCAAGCTCGCAATATTTCAATAAATCGCCGAGGCGCTTTAGTAGATAAAGCTTTATGGAGCTCCAGCCATATTCTTTCCTCAGTTAATGCTCTTATTTCACCTTGAGCAACGCAATACTTCATAAGCTCAAGCGTATCTGGATGAACGCTAAAACCAAAATCAGCCAACTGGGCAGCAAGGCGACCCACTCTTAACACACGAAGAGGATCATCTGAAAAAGCCTCAGAGACATGCCTTAAAATACGATTATTAAGATCATCAAGACCACAAAAAGGATCAATCAACCGGCCATGCTGATCAAGCGCTAACGCATTGATTGTTAGATCACGCCTTGATAAATCTTCTTCTAAACTAATAGAAGGATGACTAATAAACTCAAAGCCATGGTAGCCTCTACCTACTTTTCTTTCAGTACGAGCCAGAGCATATTCTTCATGCGTGAGCGGATGCAAAAAAACTGGAAAGCTTCCGCCTACCGGTTTAAATCCTAAATGGATCATTTCTTCTGGCGAAGAACCAACGACAACCCAATCACGATCTTGAACAGGAAGACCTAAATATCTATTACGCACAGCGCCGCCAACCAAATAGGCAGCAAATGGCAGAGGCATTTTGTTACATTTATTGCTGGGCAACACGCTGGTTCTTACAATCAATCAAAACGCTTGAGCTGCTATAAAGAGGATTAAAAATCAATCCAATTAAAGCATCTTTTGCAGTGCTTTCAGTCTTAATAACTTGCCAGCCATCCTTACCACAAGCAGACTCCAAGCTAAGCGCCTTTCCTGTCATTAGACCAACAACACCTTCATGATGAGTCATTACAGACTGATAATGAGAAGGTTCAGCCCACTCTAGGTTAGAAGTATCTTTATTAAAAAAAACAAGCGTATGACATGCACAAAGTGAAAAAAGAAACGTAAAAAAACAAGTCATTTTAGCCAGAAAGAAGCTAGCCCTGGAACAAGAAGAAGTCATTCTAGTATCTTTACTATGATTCATAATTATTATTTATACCTATTTTGTCATCTATATCCATATAAAAATTACCAAATATATCCAAAAGACCAACCAATAACCCAAGAAAAAAAGCAATAGCGTCATTCAAACTAAAAGTTAATCTCTATATCGAAACAGCCCTCTGATTATTTAATTAAAATAGAAATTTAACAAGAGGTAAAAGGTCACTCTTTACACCAAATACGTACTGTTTTAGGAAAATAAAAAAACAAAGTAGTGGCTGCATATGATAAATCAGCAGGCGTATAAGTTGTTTGAATCTGTTCTGCGGCTCTACCATGGCAAACACGATGGATATCAAAGTATTTTTTACCCACTAAGCCAAAAAAATAATAAGGTATTGTTTCCTCATAGTCGGGGGGGCGGTCTATAGAAGAGCCATCCACTTTCGGTTTAAGTTTGAGACCTGAACAACTTAACAACAAAAAAAAAGCTGCGATCATCACACAATATAAAATATATTGATAACAGGACATTAAAAAAGACAGATAAAATTTTCCCATTTATACCCTTCGTACTTGAAAACACGGCATTGTTGGCTGCGCTCACTCACCCCAATCACATTGTTTATCTATGTTATTGGGGTTCTCTTGCTTGCCGCCTCACCGTGATTCCAATTACTTTGGGTATATTAGCGGCTCTCATAAAATAGAAAAAAGGATGGAAAACCCCATGACGCATAAAAACTTCTTAATAGAAATAAAAAAATATATAGTGTATTTCATCCTAGCCTGTTTTAGCGCACTTTCTAGCGATCTGAGAAGTGAAAACGTGCCAACGATGGAATACTGGATTATTTATCTTCACCAGTTTACAGCAAGAGAGATGCTAATAGATCAGCAATGGAAAGAGCATAAAGAACTTGCATGGTCAGCAAAATATAACCGACAAATTCAGTTTCTTCATCAAATAGAGGGTAATATTTGGCAAATATGGGTAGAAACAACAGGGCTTAATATAGAACAGAAACAAGCATTAATGACAGGCTTAAGTGAAGATAACGCTATAAAACATATAAAAGCTGATGCCGTATACCAACAAAAACAAGATCAGCGAGAAGAAACCGGCAGATGGGAAGATAAGCTTCTCATGGATACAGAGCAAGACCCTGAAATCTTAAGAGTACCTAAAGATAATCAGGTGATACCTCAACCAGAAAGCAATGGCGATTTTATCTGGTCAGACGCTATTATTAGCGACTAATTACCCACATTGAGCGCCCCTTAAATTGCCATCTTTTATTTTAAATATGTAACGTTAGTGGTATCTTCACGGTTTTATGCTTGGCATTTATGATTGCTGCTGAAAACGGGAGAGGCGCATGGAAGGCTTGGATATTAAAAGGTTAGATC
>CAMAPQ010000085.1 GCA_945860125.1 Klebsiella pneumoniae | reverse complement strand
ACTTTTTCTTCTAAAAGCCTAATTTTTTCAGCCTTTTCCATGGTAACAATCCTGGTTACTTAGCAACAAGGCATAGCGTCATACAAGTTGGAAAAAATAGCAAGAAAAAATCACGCTTGGCAATGTAGTTTCAAGGGGTGATCACTTACGTAGTCCACTCATTAGCTAGCCGCTCTTTATTACCAAAATCACCAAGAAGTTCCATTTTTTCCTGTGGCTCAACAATAAAAAGTGGTTGGCCAACTTTAACTATTTCACCCTGCCCCTTGCCATATAATATTTTTTTAACCACACCAGAAAAAGGCGCAAGTACTTTGTTAAACATCTTCATTACTTCTATAACATAAAGTGGTTGGCCTTGCTCAATCACATCACCTTCTTTAACAAAAGGAGGTAGGTGTGGTGCTTCTTGCGCATAAAACATGCCCCCTGTTTCTGCTAAAATTTTATTATCAATGATTGAGTTAAACGGAATAAGCTTGCTTTTTATCTGAGAAAGACTTAAAGAATTCTTTGGCAAAAAAGCCAAGTCATTCATAAATTTAGGTTTTATACGATAAACGCCCGCTTCTTTTGCAATTAGAAAAATCGCTTCAAACAATAAACTAGGCATATTAAAAAAATAATGCTGTTTTTTAAGCTCTAAAAAAGAAGCTTCATCACAACCAGAAGAAAGAAATGGATACAGACTTATTAGTTGATCATATGAACAATTAAAAAAATCATGCCATTGAGAATATTCTTTCTCTCCGAAAATAATAGAAAGTTCGCTATAAAATTTTTCTGCTTCCAAAATAATACTTTTATCTTCTGGCCATATTTCATATAAAGCCGGTTTATTTTCACTACTTGAAAACATATTTAAACATTCATAACAGGTCTTGATAGCAACAAAAGGAGATACTTTGAGCATGTTTTTTTCATTCATCATACCTTCTAAAGGCCAGATGAAAGATGAGAATAAATGGATATCATTTAATAACATTTTAAGCGGTCTTAAAACCAAAGAAAATAAATTATCAAAGTAGGCGCTAATCTCTTCTTTTTTTAAAACAGCCAAAACTTGTGGATTGATCATCCCTTTATTTTTTATGGCCGCCCATGCAGTATCGCAACAAAACAAATCAAAAGCAGTTTTTAAATAAGCTACAGCTTCTAAATAACCAAAAACAAAACGAGTTGAAATAGCGCAATAAAAACCTACGCTTTCCCACCACGATAAAACGCCACGCAGAAAATTTAAATTAGTCTTTAAAAAAGAGCCAGAAATTTGCATGCTTTTTAAAATTTCTCTCATGCGGCTTACTGATGAAAAACGCTCAGCGCCCCCAGAAAGAATTAAGGCAATGTTACTATCGTACATTCCTGCCAATACATAAGACTGCATTTTCCCTGTTGAAAATAAAGGCATTGAAATAGCCTGGTCATCACGAATTTCATCTGATAATGGTTGAGACCAACTTTCTATTTTTCCACCCGCATGCGGTTGTAATGCCTCATTCATCGCATTCAAACGAACTTCAATAACAGAACCTGTCTTAGGAACTCTGATAGGCTTTGGCAATTTTTCACTAAATAATGCAAGTAACACCATCAGCTCCACTAGAGAGTCAACAATAAAAAAGTCCTGACCATCTTCAGGGTTTATAAATTGTAACGCATACACGCGCTCGGTAACACGATGCTCAACTTGAATGCGAGTGTTCATTTCCATAAAAAAATGATGCTGCTCATCAACAATACATTCAAAAGTTGAAACAGAATTTAAGCCAACAGCCTGAGCGAAAGCCTCTGCTTCTTGTTCAAGCTCTATAATATTTTTCTTTTCATAATTGAAGAAAGATAACTGTTCAAGTTCATGATTTTTTTCATATCGTTTAATTTGATTTTCTATTTCTTCTTGCGTTAACGAAACTTCAATTAGCTTCTGCTCATTTATCTGAAAAGAACAATCTCTTAAGCCTAACGCTTTCACCCATTTTCCATTACCAATTAACTGCACTTCTAGATGACGAATATTTTCTATATTCAGTTCAAGCACAATATTTTTATTATCAGCAGCGCTAAGTGCTTTTACTTCTTGTAAAACCTCAAAAATAAGATTTTCTACCGAAGTTAATGCCTGATCAATCAACTGATTTTTCATCTGCACTGATATTTTTTCGTAATCATAACCTGTAAAAGGTGAAGCTAAAAGTCGCTGCCCTTTTCCACCGCCGCCACTAATCGCTTTAAAACGAAGTCGATACTCAGGATATTGATCCCATAAAATACGAATAGAAACTTTAGCCTCACAAGCAATATCCTGAATCGTAATAAGCTCAACATGCTTCTTATAAGATAGCTCAAGTAACTTTTCTGCAATTAAAAAGAAGGCACTAACATGAGCATCGAATGCCGGCAAATCAAAGTAACGCTCATCGATACCACCTCCACCTATACCACCTAATAGTTGAGCACATTCTTTTAAGTCAGAAAGCGTAGGATATTTTCTCAATAAAGCCTTAATTGTCAGCTGATGATCGCCAGGCACTACCTTCACTTTATTTTCAATTGCTATGGCTTTGGCTTCATCTTTATTTCCGGCTTTTTTTACCACACGAGAAGAGGGACCAATAAAAATAAGCCCTGCTTTTTCGATATTTTCAACAAATTCTGCCTCTTCAGCCATAAAACCGTAGCCAGCAAAAATAGCGTTGTAATCATGCTGTCTGGCAATTTTAATTATTTCTTGAATAATTAATAAGCGCTCATCTCGATTCACACCCGTATAATCTTTAACACGATGTACCTGATGCGGTAACAGCCACTTTACTTCAGGCGCTAAAGCACCAGAAAAAAGCCAAGCATCTTTTTCAGATAATAAAATACCAAAGTGTTTAATACTTAAATCACGAAAAACATCTATCGTTTCCTGACGTATCGGCCCACGACACACAATTAATGGGCGAATTGTTAAAGGCTTAAACTGAGAAGCCCAAGCAGAGGAAAATTTATCCATTTTTTGCGCCTTTATTTACAGGGCTTACGCAAAATTGTCCCAGCAAGGCATCGCGATGAAGACAGTACAAATCGTACGACGAAGCGCGACAACAAAGCTGGGCAGTTTTGCGTAAGTCCTAATTTAATGAAATTCTCTTTGTGTGCCTGCCATAGGCGAGGGAACATAATGTCTAAGACAAAAACTAATCTTACTAGCAAGCGCACGACGTAAATATTGCGGGGCAATAATTTCAGAAATAGAGCCTAAACTTAAAGCTTCTTTAGGATTTAATAATTCTTGCTCGTAACGAGATGAAAGAAATTGCATCTGGTTTTTAAACCAAACATCACTTTCCTTTAATGCTATTTCTTCCGCTTCTACAACTGATTGACCTGCTGCAATTAATTCATTTTTTATTGCTTTTAATTGCTGATTTTTTTCACCGTGCGCTCTTTGAATTTCTTCCTTATAAACAAACTCAATGCCTGCAGGCCCCATTACTGCCACACGCGTCGTCGGCAAAGCGATCACCCAATCTGCACCCGTTGCATAATTATTAAATGAAGCATAAGCCCCCCCAAACGCATTACGAATTAATACTAATATTCTAGGCACACGTAAATCTAAAATAGCATCTAACATCGCACGCCCCGCCTGCACAATGCCGCGTTTTTCTTGCTCTTTTCCGGGTAAAAAACCGGTTGTATCTTCCATAAAAATAAGGGGGATATTATATAAATTACAAAAACGAATAAAACGGGCTTTTTTATAGGCTGCATTTAAATCAATTTGCCCAGAAGCAACAGCGCTATTATTGGCGCAAAAACCCACCACATGGCCCCCAAGCCGACCCCAAGCACAAAAACTATTACGTGCACGATTTGGCTGAAATTCAGTTGTTTGGCGTTCATCGCAAATATCTGCGACAAATACTGAAATATCAAAAGGCGTGTTATAACCCGTCGGCGAATTAATAATATGGCGTAATAAGCCTTCACTTTCTAAAGTAAGCCTATCTATGGGGTCTTTTGTTTCTCTAAAAGGAGCAGAAATACTATTGTGATCTGGCAAGATATTTAATAAAGTTTTACACAAATTTAAAGCTTCAACTTCATCTTCTACAACATAATCTGCCGCGCCACTTTCCGCATGTACACTAGGGCCACCTAACTCATCAGGCGTGACCTCTTCCCCCAATACATTTTTAATCACAGAAACGCCCGTTAAACCAAAAAAGGTATTTTTAGGCTGAATAATAAAACTACCTTGCCTTGGCAAATAACTACCACCACCGGCATTAAAACCAAACATACACATCATACTTGGCACCACGCCGCTTAACTGGCGCAGCCCTAAAAAAGATAGAGAGTAACTATCTAACCCACCCACGCCTGCTGGAACATACGCACCTGCCGAATCATTCATGCCAATAACAGGTATTTTATTTTTTAAAACGACATCAAAAAAATGTTTTAATTTTTTTCCATTACTGGCATCCATTGAGCCCGCTCTCACCGTAAAATCATGACCATAAACACCAACATCACGGCCATTAATTTGTGTAATCGCTGTAACTAAAGAAGCGCCATCAAGATGTTTCCCCCAATTAGGATGCAACAATGTTTTATTTGAGCCACAAAGTACATCAAGACGCTCCCACACCGTCATACGATTCTTTTGATGCTGTCGTCTAATTGATTTTTTACCCGCTTGTATAGGTTTTTCTTTTAAAAACTCTGTCAACTGCACAGCTTCATCAAAGCGGGAAAGTGTTTTTTCTTCATCTAAAGATTCAGCTTTTTGAGTTTTAAGCTTGGCTAGAATAGAAAGTATTTTCTGAAAATCAGGACTATTTTTTGATTGCACGTTAAGATTCCTTGAAATAAGCCTCCCCGCAGATTAAATGACCGTCGGGGCAAAAATATCTAGACACCACGGTTAATATAAGCTTTGGAAAAAGCCTGCAAAACATCTTCTACCGCCTCAGGCATTGAACAGGTGTTTAATCGCACCCCTTCTTCCAATACTGCCATTTTTTCGATTAATAACTTATCTGTTTTAATAACTGCTTCAAAAGCATTGCGGACATTCGCCCAAAGCTCAACCTGCCCCTGCCCTTTTCTCTTAGCCTCAATAGCTGCTTTATTTTCAAGCGCGACACTAATCAGCGACCATACCTCATCAAAACCTCGTCCATACAATGCAGAACAAGTCAGCACCCTCGGTACCAACTGATTCGTGCCACGTAACCATTGCAAGGCTTGCCGATAGAGTTTCTGCGTCATTTCAGCCTTTTGAATAAAATCACCATCTGCTTTATTAATCACAAGTAGATCAATAACTTCCATCAGTCCTCTTTTTAAACCCTGCACATCATCACCACCGGAAGGCAATATCAACGCCATAAAAAAATCGACCATGGAAAAGACTTCTATTTCTGATTGCCCCACCCCCACCGTCTCAATTAACACCACATCAAAACCTGCCGCTTCACATAATAAAATAGCATTATTGGTGTAACGTGTTACGCCCCCTAAATGGCATGAGGAAGGCGAGGGTCGGATAAAAGCATGAGGGTTGCGCGATAATTCTGGCATTCTAGTTTTATCTGCTAATAAACTTCCACCCTTAATAGGTGAGCTTGGATCCACCGCTAACACAGCTACTTTTTTGTGTTGCTCGTTAATTAAATACAATCCAAAATGCTCAATAAAAGTTGACTTACCCACACCAGGTGTACCAGTGATACCAATACGAATCGTATTTTTTTGGGGCGATTGAGCAGCCTCAGATCGAAGCATCCTCAGTAAATTCGCCGCCATTTTTTGATCTGATGCTTTCTGGCTTTCCACCAATGTAATTGCTTTAGCAAGGCTTCTTATATCGCCTCTTAAAATACCTTCTTTTAACAAAATTAAGCCTCTATAAGTCCTATCAAATAAAAAGTGCCAACATCGCTTTAGCAGATTCAAGTAAAGGGGTGCCTGGGCCAAAAATACAACTAACACCTAAAGAGTGGAGTAACGCATAGTCTCCCTTAGGAATGACCCCTCCCACAATCACCTTGATGTCTTCTGCCTGCTCTTTTTTAAGCAAAGCAATTAATTGTTCAACATATGTTTTATGCCCCCCCGCAAGAGAAGAAACACCAATAATATGCACATCATTTTCAATAGCCTGTTTGACAATTTCTTCAGGTGTTGAAAAAAGCGGCGAAAGATCAACATCAAAACCCAAATCGGCAAGGCTGCTTGCAACTACTTTTGCGCCGCGATCGTGCCCATCCTGCCCCATTTTTGCGATTAAAGTACGCGGCCGCCGACCCATTTTTTCAATGAATTGCTGAATTTGTACTTGTAATGCTTTCCACTCATCACTAGATGAAAAAGCCTTACCATATACGCCTGAAACCACGGTTGAGCTTGGCATAAAACGCCCCCATACTTTTTCTAAAGCATCGCTTATTTCACCGACTGTTGCGCGTATTCGGCTTGCCTCTATAGCGACCTGTAATAAATTACCTGTACCGCTTTTAGCGCACTGCGTTAGTTTACTGAGCACTTGATCAACAGCAGCTTGATCTCTTCCTTGTTTAGTTTGATAAAGCCTTTTAATTTGCGTCAGCCTAACTTCTTCAATATTCACCTCAAGCGTATTCAGTACAGGCGCTTCCTCTCCTTCCAGCTTATATTGGTTTACACCAACCACCACATCTTCACCTTGCTCAATACGGCTTTGTTTCAAAGTGGCAGATTCTTCAATCATAAGTTTAGGCAATCCTGTTGCCACATACTTTGCCATACCGCCGTGGGCTTCTACTTCAAGCATTAAAGTTTGTGCTTTCTCGGCTAAATCATGGGTTAGTCTTTCCATAAAATAAGAGCCGCCCCACGGATCAATAACACAGGGGATAAAACTTTCTGCCTGCAAAATAAGCTGAGTATTGCGTGCAATACGTGCTGAAAACTCAGAAGGTAACGCAATTGCTTCATCAAAAGAATTAGTATGCAATGACTGAGTTCCGCCAAAAATAGCTGCCATGGCTTCAATCGTTGTTCTAACAATATTGTTATAAGGATCCTGCTCAGTAAGTGATACACCTGATGTTTGACAATGGGTTCGCAAACATAAGGACTTAGAATCTTGAGGATTAAATTCACCGACAATACGCGTCCACAAAAGACGGGCCGCTCTTAATTTGGCAATCTCCATATAAAAGTTCATTCCAATGCCAAAGAAAAAAGAAAGTCTTGGCGCAAAATCATCAATTTTTAAACCCGCTTTTAAAGCAGTTTGAATATATTCTCGGCCATTTGCCAAAGTAAAAGCCAACTCTTGCACCGCATCTGCACCAGCCTCTTGCATATGATAGCCAGATATAGAAATAGCATTAAATTTAGGCATATTTTTAGCCGCATAAGCAATAATATCACTCACAATTTTAAGCGACTGCTCAGGAGGATAAATAAAAGTATTTCTCACCATAAACTCTTTTAAAATATCGTTTTGTATCGTGCCACTTAACTTGTGACAAGGCACACCCTGTTCTTCTGCTGCCACAATAAAATGCGCAAGCACGGGTAAAACGGCGCCATTCATTGTCATGGACACAGAAATTTTATCAAGCGGAATATCATGAAAAAGAATTTTCATATCTTCAACGGAGTCAATTGCAACGCCTGCTTTGCCAACATCACCGATCACTCTAGGGTGGTCAGAGTCATATCCTCTGTGGGTTGCCAAATCAAAAGCAACGCTGACACCCTGCATGCCAGACTCCAAACATTTTTTATAAAATTGGTTTGATTCTTCTGCCGTTGAAAAACCAGCATATTGACGAATCGTCCAGGGTTTCCCCACATACATTGATGCCTGAACACCCCTTACAAAAGGGGCTGCCCCTGGAAATGAACCTAAATGACCAACCGCATTAAGATCTTCCTCAGTATAAAGTGGTTTTAGCGCAATACCTTCTGGCGTTAACCAACTGATTTCACTTAAGTCAGACACATTAAACTGCTTTAGTAATTTGTTATACCAAGACGCTTTCATTCATGCACTCCCTTTGCCTAGAACATAATCTAGACATGCTTTTATCATGCCTCTGCTCTTTTGCCACTTTTGGGTAAATTTTGACTGTCCTTTAATAGAAAGCTACAGTAAAATGATTGCTTTTATCTTAATTAGAAAATAATTTATGACGCCTGGCTCACCTTCCAATAATCACTCGCCAACACCTAACTTGTCACCTAACTTGTCACCTAACTTGTTACCTAACGACGCGAGAACCTCTTCTGCACTTATTAATCCTACGTCACCATTGCACAGGTTATCCCCCATAGCAGCAAGACAAGCAAGCGCTTTGCTTAGAACGCCAACAAAGAGTGGTACGCCAACAGAAAGCATGAACTCACCTAATAACGAACGAAACCCTTTAGCACAGATAGATCCAAACACTTTTTCAACACCCGTCAAGCCCACAAAACCTGAAGGTGCCTATGTAAATTTTCTAACCAACAGATTAGAAAGGCCGGATTTAACGAGACTCACTTACCATTTAAATAATATGCTAGGTGATGAATGGGCTTACTCAGGCAGTGTAGCAATGATTATCCACGCGACACATAACCAGTTACAAGACGAGATTCATAGAACACCAGGAGATGCTGATATTATCATTGACCCAACACAGCTTGAGAGGTTAGCTGCACCCTTACTTACAAACCCAGAAACAACGGATTTACGCAAAATGGCCGGCTGTGGCGGTGATTATTTTACTTTCTTAGACGAAAAAAAAGATAACTTTCAATTAAAAGTAGATGTTCTTTCTGACAAAAAATATGGTGCCTTTGATAACAAAACGACAATAGAGGGAATACCCGTTCTTTCTTTGGAAAGTTTAAAATCATCTAAAGAAAACGCACTGGAAATTTTAATTGAAGATAGACAGTTTCACGCTGAGCAATCAAGGCAAAACGCTAAAGATGATATTGATTTGATTAAAAAAATAATGGCCTCAATCAACCCAAATGAAAATGGCAAAAGAAAACGAACAGAGTAGCCATGAGAATAAAAAAGAAAGCCAAGGAAACCAAGAAACTGCTCGAAAACGGTTATAAAAAAATAAGCAAGGCAAAATAATAGGACTTACGCAAGCTTCATTTTAATCGAAGGATTTTTGAGCTGTTGACAGAGATAATCATCAAGTAATCCATGTTTAAGTTGATAAAGTGTTTTCCCTATCTTTCTCGCAACTTCAGCCATCCTGACCCAAACGAGGAAAGCACAAGCGATATGGTTACGCTGGATGCGCGCTTTACGACACTGGCATTTTTCAAGACCAGTGAGTTGCTTTGCTTCACGATGAAATTGCTCAATCTTCCAGCGCCAGCCACAGTAAAAGATCACGCCCCATAATTTGACATCGCGCGTAGGCACCCAAACTTGCGCGCAAATCAATCCCAGTTTGCTGTTAAATTTTAAGTGGGTTGTGGTGGGGCGTTGATGCTGATCGATTCATACAACCATTCAAAAAAAGAAATCCCTCTCATTCTGGCTGTCGATAGCATTGATAAGTGAGGTACCCTGATATTGCTGGACACGCCCTGTTTGTTAAACTTAGTCCAACAGGGGGAAGCATGAGTAAAAAAGAGATGAACAGATACACCTTAGAGTTTCGTGGGGAAGCAGTTAAATTGGTTCTATACCTATCGGAAATCAAAAAG
>CAMAPQ010000084.1 GCA_945860125.1 Klebsiella pneumoniae | reverse complement strand
AGAACTCAGTCACTTCTTATTACCGCCCGACTTCAGAAGGTCAGTTACTTTGACCGATTATATGCATCAATTAAAACAACATTGAACCACCCGCCTTGGCAATCCCAATTTAGTCCCGCAACAATTTAAAAACGGTGTGGCTGACCTATAGTCAGCCTCGCGCCTCAATCTATCAGGGGTGATCACTTACGATTTTTTTAAGCCCAGAAATAAAATCTATTCGCTCACGAATATAAGCTTCTATTTGTATACAACTGATATCACTATGAACACCAAAAGTTTTACTTATTTTCTCAATAAGGTCATCTTTATCTAATTCATCGCTGCCTAAAAGCTCACAAATTTTTTCAATTGAAAAGCTTTTATCTTGATAATTTACAAAGATTGAAAGTGCTTCTTCTAAGCTTTCTAATTCTTCATCAAAACTCATACTCATGTTGGTATTCCTAAAATTTTTTAAGACTTAAAAATAAGTTTAGCTATAGAAAAAAATAATGCCCATAAAAAAACAAACTACATTTTTATTACATTGAGTATTTTTTAACGATATTTTCTTTTAGCATTGGAAAATAAAGCATTAAAAAAATAGACTGTTTATAAAATTTACGTAAAGACGCAGCATAAGCATTCATTTTTTTTTCATATTTCTGCCATTCTGAGGACAAAAAAACATCAACATTCCCTGCATCACAAACAGAGAATTTATAGTCAATAATCCATAATTTATTATTTTCTATAATCAGTCGATCCATGGCCAATTTTTTTACAGGGGAAATAATATGCGGGTTTTCCTCAGAAAAAATCGCCTCATTTTTTGATTGTTCTCTAAAAAAAACTTCATACTCATTAAATGAAAATTTGTGATGCTGTACTACCCATTGCCCCTTAGCATCCTCAAGTGTATTTTCAAGTGCTATTTTGCATCTGTTTATTAAATCAGTTTGATCAATACCAAATAAGCCGTAATGATTAATGATCTGTTTTAAATAAGACGGAAATTTTTTATATAAATAAAGAAATTTAATAAGATTCGGCGCATTTTCAACAAAACCATTATTTGTTAAAAAACAAAATAAATCATGCATGAAACTACCATAAACTCGATCAAACTGATCTTGCAAAGGAAGCATAGCAGGCTTATCTTTTTCATTTTTATTGTTAATATCAAATTTGTTTTTATATTCAATTTTTTGAATATCATCAAGAAAATTTAAGCTTTTATCACTTAAACGATAAAGAATAGGAGAAATATTTTTAGCGCAGCTGCTTTCAGCATCAGCACTCTCCTCTTCATTTGTATTTTCATCTAAGATTTCTTTTTGAACGTCTTCTTTTTCAGCTTGATCAATTACCCCCCCCGCTTTTTTTAATAAATACGCAAAAGAATTTTTCTTGTACTTATTTTTTTGCTTGATACAGGTTAGTAAAATACTCTTTTTTACGCGTGTAATTGCCACATAAAATAAACGAATTAATTCATTCGCTTCTTTTTCTTTTTCAATAGCACGAATATAAGAAAAAATTGAGTCTGGCCTTTCATTGTTTTGTTGAATAGGCGCTAAAATAAAGCTTTCTTTTTGTGATATTTCATTAGGTATTCTTAACCAACCTAAAAAATCACTTTTATCTATCTGGCTATCGGTATGACACTTAGGAATAATCACCCGATCAAACTGTAACCCCTTTGATTTATGTACCGTCATAATTTGGATAGGCAAAATATAATGATGAATACCCTCTTTTTTTGCAATAAAAGTAGCGTCAAGATACAAACGCGCCAGCTTTAAATTAAATGCGGCTAAATCAAATAAATGACCTTCATTTAAAACACCCTCTAATATTTTCCAAAAAGCATCCATTGCTGTCTTTTCATTTTTCCAAATAAGATCGCCTCCTAAAGCCTGCCATGTCCATTTTAAAACATCTTTTATTGATAAACGATAAATCATTGAAAGTGCATGCTCAATAATTTTAATCCATCTTAATAACGACGATGAAAATAGATCATTTTTTCCTAATAAATAAAACCAAATGGGCTGATTATCTGCTTGTTCAGCGATATCCGTTAATTCTTTTAAAGTCAGCCCACACCAAGGCGCGCGCAAAATAGCAAGCCAGGCAATTTTATTCCAAGGTTGCAGCAGCGCAACCAATAGTGAGCAGGCATCCTGCACCGCAGGATTATTAATAGCAGACTCCATTTCAACGGCAATAAAAGCAATATTTTCTTTTCTTAATAAAGGAAAGAGTGATTGAATTTGAGCGCGTGTACGAATTAATAAGGCAATAGACTCTAAAGGAAAAGAACTTTGCCAACTATTTATTTGCTTAATAATAACAATAGATTCTTCTTCTAAACTTTCACTTTCATTAATAAAAACACCGCATTGATCCGCTTTTATGAGTTGCGATTTAGCAGCAATTGATGAAGCATATTGAATAGCCCCTAAGAAAAAATCATCTTTTCTTGGCATTAAGTTTTGGAAAGTGTGATTCACCCAACTCACAACTTCAGGGACAGAACGAAAGTTTGATTTTAGTTGCAAAAACGTCAGAGGAATATTGCCAACACCCTCATTTTTCGCCCTTAAAAATAAGGCGACTTCTGCCTGACGAAAACGATAAATTGATTGCATTGGATCGCCAACAACAAATAAAGTACGCCCCTCATCTGGATACCAGCCTCTTGTGAGCGCTGTTAATAGATTAAATTGCGTAAGAGAGGTATCCTGAAACTCATCAATTAAAATATGCTTAAGTTGATAATCAAGCTTTAATTGTAAATCAGAAGGCTCATCTTCCTCACCTAACGCATGAATAGCATGTAAATTTAGCTCAACAAAATCAATTATTTTCTTTGCTTTAAAGACTTTACTCAAATGCGTATAACAGATAGGCAAGATATCAATTAAATGATTAATAATTTTCCACTGATCTTCGTCGTAAGAAGATTCAGGCAATTTTAAGATCAAACTAAAAGCTGAAATTAAATTTTTCCCATTCGCATCAAGCTGATTTAATAAGTCAATAAAACCTGCTTTCATTGACTTAAAAAGTTTTTTTTCTTCAATAGAAATCGCTTCTTTTTCAGTAGGAAAACCATTTTTTTTATTAATCCCTTTAGGTTTTCTAAAAAAAAGCTCGCCGGATTTTTCAATTGTTAAAAATCTTATTATTTTTTTAATCGCACTTACTTCATCCAAAATAAAATAAAATATTTCCATGTTAATCACTTCATCTTGAAGTGAAAGTTGATAAGCAGAAAAGCGATAAAACTCAAATAACCTTGATAAGTAAGGAGAAGTTAACAATGCTTCCTGCCATAAATTTTTTAACTGGGCTAAATTTTTCTTTACAATATTTTTTAGCGCCTCTTCAAGCTGAGAACGTAAAATAGAACGATCATATTGATGATAAGCCATAATATGGCTTATCCATTGGTCTCTCTTTGCCAACATATCAATAATTAAATTTTCAAAAATAGGTAATCGATTTGATAAATAAAGACAAAGTGCTGATAAATCTTCAACTTCAACATTTTCTTCCTGTAAAGCCGCCAAAGTATTTTTAGCCGCTTCTAAATAAAGCAAACTAGGTTCTGATGCGATTTGCCACTCAAGCCCTAAACCTGATAAAAAAGGCATTTGCGTTACAATTTTACTGCTTAAAGCATCCAGCGTTAACACTCGAAAACGAGAAGGATTAGTTAATATTTCCCATTTTTTTTGCGCATCTTTTTGTAATACAGCACGCGCTAAATGCCAACTGGTTAAATCAGGATCATTTTCAGGTACAGGCGCATTTTGTGCTTTTTGCAAAGAAATAATAATACGCTCGCGCATTTCAGCAGCTGCTTTTTTTGTGAAGGTAATTGCAATAACTTCTTCAGGATGATTTACACCCAATGCCAACGCTTTTAAAAATCGTTGCGTTAACAACTCGGTTTTACCGCTACCAGCAGGCGCTTGAATAATAAAACTTTCATTTAAATCGATCGCTTTTTTTCGTTCTATTAAATCACTTATTTCCATGGCAGCAGATCCTTAAAAACTTATTCCCTATTTAGATTAAATATGACGATTTTCGGCATATAGAAGCATAATCACAATATTCACAGATAGCTTTATTTCTTGGCGTGACGGCTGCATAGCCTAAGCTGAATTCACTAATAAGCATTTCAATTGATTGCTGCCATTGTTTTTTTTGTTCTTGCCAATGGGTTTTTGAGCTTATATTTCTAAAGGGTTTAAAAAGATCCGCAAGTGAATCACAAACAATACCTATTAACTTAGTATCAAATAACTTTATTTGACACACTAAAATACCTAATGCTTCTTCATTAATTAGCGCATAAAAGGGCAACTGCGGTTCACCTAGCCTTTCTTTTTCCCATGATGATTTTGAAAATGCGCCCGTTTTATAGTCCAAAATGATTTGCTCGCCATTTTCATTTTTATCAATACGATCTAGCCTAACTGAAAAAATAAAACCGCCCATTTCAATATTCATTTTTTTTTCAGTGGCAATAACGATAAATGGCGCCCTTTTTTTTTCAAAATCTAACCAATTTAAAATAAGCTCTTTCATTCTTATTTTCTCAAGCAGAAGGAGAGAAGAATATTTTTTATTTATTGAAATTTCATTATTTTCAATATTAAAAAAACCAAATATTTTAATAAACGCCTCTTCTAGCACAGCCTCTAATTTTAACGACAAATCATCATCATTTAGTAATTTTAAATTAAATTGTGATTTAATATCCTGCCAAAATAATTCGAGTATTTTATGCAATAACTGCCCTTTAACTTGAGGAGAAAGCGTATCTTTTTCTTTTACACACTCACCAGCTTTAAGACGGTGGGCAATATAAGCTTTAAAAGGACAGTCTGATTGATCTTTTAATAAAGCACTATTTTTTTTCGATTGTTTTTGAGTATTAGCAGGCACGCCCCAATAATCTTCTTTTTCTTCAAATTCATAATTTATTGCTTTAGGTAGCTGAATTTCGATAGCAGGAAAATAAGAGGCATTAAAGTGATTAATCAGCGGGCTAGGTAAAATATGGCGATCTGCATTTCTTTCGCACCAACTTAAAATAACCTGCTGAGATAACCCCATAAAACCTTCTAATATCTCTTGCGCAATTTTGCCCTCCTTCACAGCATCCGCATGCGGCAAGGAAAAATGACTTGCTATTTCAAAAGGAATAAAAGGGTTAGGATGAATCGCTTCTGGTAAAACCTCTTCATTTAATCCAGTTAACCATAAAGCATCAAAAGGTAAACTTTGCGCTTCTAATAAACCCAACACTTGAATATTTTCACTGAAAGATTCGCTTTGATAAGGATGCTGATGAATCATCTGAAATAATAGTTCAACAGCTTCCCGATAAGTCACATTTTGAAAAAAACTCTCTAATTGATTCCACTGCTTTAATATTTCTTGAATTTTCTGCCATGCTTGATATTCCTCACTCAATAAAGTAACCCCATGCGGCCACTCCCAAATACCTAGCAATACTTCTATTACTTGATACCAACCCTGTAATGTTTTTTTTATTTTCCCTTGAAAAAGTTTGCGCGATTTTTCTAGGCACTCTAAAAAAAGAGAGTTCTTTTTTTCTTCTTTTTCACTATTTATTTCTTCTTGTTTTTTCTCTAAAAATCCAAACCATTTTTTCCAGATTATAGCCTGTTTCATATTAAAATCTGCTTTATAATGCCACTCACTTCTTAAAGCATGCTCTTCCTCAGCACCTTTAATATAAGGCGACATTAAAAGATTTTTCATTGAATAAGAATCTGTTTTAATAAACCCCACTCTTAAAATAGAAAGAAATGTACTTACTAAAGCAACAGAAGAAAGAGGGATACCACCGCTCACATTAATATGTTGTTTATAGCTCTCATCAAAAAGAGAAAAATTTTTACTTGGCCAGTTATGTCGCGCAAGATGAATAATCATTTCACGATCACGATCAAGATGAGGCATTACAATTGCTAATTTTTCACCAGGCTTATTTAATTGCCTTTCTTTTGCCCAAGAAAATGCCGCCTGATATTCTTCTTCACTACTTTGAAAACTTATTTTTTCAGTATTATTTTTATCTTTTTTATGGAAAGAAGAAAATTTAAGTTCTGAAATTTTAATACCATATTTTTTATTCAAGTGCTCAAAAAAAAACTGATCGGCCGGAGAAAGACTTAAAAAATTCCATAGAATAATTTTTTTAATAGGGAAAATTATTTCTTCTAAATCAACTTCTATCAATTTTTTAGTTAATTGAGATGCGACAATATAATTATATTGATCACAAATTTCTTCAAAGAAACCAATCATTTCTTTAAAAATTTTTGATTCTTCCGTCTTTGCCCAATCAGGATGAGCTGCAATAATATCCCACTGAATAAGCGCAGCATAACCATTAACAAACCAAGCACCAGGAACATCCGTAACAACTTCTTTCTTAATCATTGCAGCGCATCTTTCCCATAATTTTGCCTCAATCATAGAAGGTAATAATTGAGGAAAATCAATGGCAGCTTCCCCTAATCTCATTTGATTAATCGTCTGCTTTTCAAGATGTTTTTGCCAAAGACTTTCTTTGAATGAGGAAAAGGTTTGCGCTACTTTGAAAGGCAAAAATAATTCAAAAGCATTTTCAGAATGGCAAAGGCATGCTTTCTGCCAAAAAATACTTTGAAAAAAATCAGCTGAAATAAAAGAAACGGCGCGCTGTGTAGGTGCGAGAATAATGGTGGAGCGAATTTCTTGAAGATCTGAAGTAGAAAATCCCTTTTCTAATAAGGCCTCGAACATATGAGCCAAACCATCCATGGCATATTTTCCTTTACTTTATAAGGGACAAACTTACATTTTAACCATTTACCTTTTAAAGACTATTTACCTTTTAAATAGACAGGCAGTTCAATAACATAAGTATCAACAGCACCTGAATCATGCCAATCACTGGCAAATAACATTCTTCGTCCATCACGGCTTAATGTAACGTGAGGCTCAGCAAAATAGCCTACCTTGCCATATTTTCCCCATGAACGATTATGCCCAACCCGGCAATACCGATGATTTTTATGATCCGAGTTCGATACAATAATTTCTTGATGAAATAAAGGTTGATCTTCGCCGAGCGGTAAAGTTGTCTCATAACCAACAGCAGAAATTGCAACCCAACCTGGATTATGAAAAGACAGAGGAGATAAGTGCACACTGCCCGGTGGATAAGGGAAGCCAGTGCCTTTTCCAAAAATTTCATGGCACTGTCTCGTTTTAAAATCATGCGTGATTAACATGCCAATGCCAGGACCATTTTCACAATCTTCTGGTGCAGGATCAAAAGCAACAGCAAAAAAACCATCGCTCCTATCTGCAAATTGGCCTAAAGTTGAGTGCTCTCCCCCCGCTACATTTAAGCGATATTGAAACTTTAAATTTGTATCAAATATTTTTTCATTTGCAAAATAAGTCTTGCCGCTTAATGACGTATACAAAGCAGTATAACCATGAACGCCAAGCTCTTTATTCGTCTTAATAGGTGAGAAAGTATCTTCATCAATACTGTAAACCATCATGGTTGAAGCATCACGCTCATAACAACGCATACCTATTTTTCTGCCTTCAAGAGAGATCATATTTGCATCGTTGATAATTTTGCCTGTTTTACAAATACCCTCAGCAACAAAGTCTTTAATGACTGTTTTTTCATCAGTCTTAACGTCATATTTAATTAATTTTGAACCAATTTTATCGTATTCAAAAACAAATAAAATATGAGGAATGATCGGATCCCAAAATACTTCTTCTAAGTCAGAAGGAACGATATTAAGTAATTTAATCGGTTTGTAAGTCTTACCATCATATAAATAATGTCCTTCTCCGCGATGCCAAAGAAATAATAATGATTCATCTGCATTCCAAGCTTGTACCGTACTATAAACAGGCTTGATTACATCAGTATGTGCTTTTGCGCTATCTGAAATACGCATTATTTTTGTGCCAAAAACAGGGTCGATATACGGCACGCCTACTTCTGGTTTCTTTGAAATAATAGGCATCTTAACTGCTTCTTTGTTATTAACGTTTTTTACGCCTTCACAAAGATCATAAGGTGTATAAGGAAGTGACTCTTTCGCAAAGCTGCCTTGCGCAAGCGAACACAAAGCAATGCCACTAAATGTGGTTTGCACTATTTTCTTTAAAAAAGCCAAAATGACATTTCTCTCCATAACGTTACTCCTTAAAAAACCTATACCATCCTTGAGGCTCAGATAATTCAATGATTTATATAAGGTAGCTAAAGGCTTTTTCAGCACATTCTGCCGTGAATTGAAAATGCTCATCCTGATGCGCGCTAGAAACAAACCCAGCCTCAAAAGCAGAAGGTGCTAAATAGACCCCTGCCCTAAGCATTTCACGAAAAAACACTTTAAATTGATCAATACGGCAAGACGTTACGTCTGCATAACTTTCAATTTGTGTTTGATCCGTGAAATAAAACCCAAACATGCCGCCAACTGACTGCGCAAAGAATGGGATGGCCATTTTATGCGCAACTTCATGAATAAGCACGCAAAAATTCTGTGTATTTAAAGACAGCGTTTCAAAAAATTGAGGGGCTGAAATTAGTTCAAGTGTTGCAAGTCCTGCCGCCATTGCAAGAGGATTGCCAGATAAAGTACCTGCTTGATAAACATTACCAAGGGGCGCTAGTGAAGACATGATTTCTTTTTTACCACCCAAAACGCCCACTGGTAGCCCACCACCGACAACTTTACCAAGTGTTGTAAGATCTGGTTTCACCTTAAAAATACTTTGCGCACCGCCTAATGCCACGCGAAAGCCTGTCATTACTTCATCAAAAATTAAAATAGCGCCAATTCGATCACATAACTTTCTTAAATTCTGAAGAAATTGATCTTGCGGCAAAATCATATTCATATTGCCTGCGATTGGCTCAATAATAATACAGGCAATGTCATCTGGCGCTAGCGCAACACACGATTCTACCGAAGCCATATCGTTATAAGTTGCAACCAGCGTTTGCGAGGCAATACTCTCTGGCACGCCACTTGAGCTAGGCACGCCCAAGGTTAATGCCCCACTACCCGCTTTCACTAATAGAGAATCCGCATGCCCGTGATAACAACCTTCAAACTTAATAAGTTTATTTTTTCCTGTATAACCTCTTGCTAATCTAATCGCAGTCATGGTGGCTTCTGTGCCAGAACTCACCATACGCAACATTTCGATACTGGGCATAAGTTGCACAATCTTTTCAGCTAAAAGCACCTCAAGCTCGCACGGAGCACCAAAAGACATCGCTTTTGAGAGCGTCTCTTGTATCTTTTCCACAACAAAAGGATGCCTGTGACCTGCAATCATCGGCCCCCAACTGCCAATATAATCAATGTAACGTTTGCCATCCACATCGAAAAGATAGGCGCCTTCTGCTTTCTCAAAAAAAAGTGGCTGCCCCCCTACGCTTTTAAAAGCACGCACAGGGGAATTCACCGCGCCTGGCATTAATCTTTCTGCTCTTTTATATAATGATTCAGAACGCGTCATATTCTATACCTATCGGAAATCAAAAAGCGTATAATGGCATTTCAAAATTATCATTAATTCTTTGCCTTAAACTCGGCAACATTTTTGGTAGTTTAATCTCAAAAAATTCCACTATTGCTTCACGAAATTCTTTGGCGCTGCTAAAAACTATATTATTTCTAGCCTCTTCATTCATC
>CAMAPQ010000083.1 GCA_945860125.1 Klebsiella pneumoniae | reverse complement strand
GGAATATCTTCCGCCCTATAGCCCTGACTTAAATCCTATTGAGAAAAAGTGGTCTCAAGCAAAGTCTGTAAGGAGGCGAGATCGATGCGATGTGGATACTCTGTTTGCCACTGGCTTTTAATATGTCATTTTATAAGGTGTCAGCTATATTGTTGCAATAGAAGACAGTAAATCAGCTTTAATTTAAAAAGTTGCGCAGAGCAGCCGTAAACTCATCATAAAACAATCAGTCAATAGCACCAACGCAAAAGTCTCGTTATAATTCACAGCCATTTATTCCCTTTTTATTTTATTAAGCTTGATGCTTAAGGCTTCTGTATTTATGAAAACAACTTATTCACCACAAGATATTGAACAAACACTCTACGCAAAATGGGAAGAAAAAGGCTATTTTAAGCCTAAAAAGAATCAATCCGGCGAACATTACTGCATTATGATTCCGCCCCCCAATGTAACGGGGAGCCTCCATATGGGACATGCCTTTCAAGATACCTTAATGGATGTTCTTGTTCGTTATCATCGTATGTTAGGAAAAAATACACTATGGCAAGTAGGCACTGATCATGCGGGTATTGCCACACAAATGGTTGTTGAAAGACAACTTGCCCAACAAGATATTAAATTAGCTGATTTAGGCCGCGAAAAGTTTATTGAGCGTGTGTGGGAATGGAAAGCTGAATCAGGCGGTACGATCACAAAACAGTTACGACGTATGGGCGCCTCTGTTGACTGGTCTCGCGAACGCTTTACGATGGATGCGGGTCTTTCAAATGCGGTGCAAGAAGTTTTTGTGCGCCTTTATGAAGAGGGCTTAATTTATCGCGGGAAACGACTCGTTAACTGGGATCCAAAGCTTCACACGGCCGTTTCTGATCTTGAAGTTGTCTCGGAGGAAGAAAAAGGATTCATGTGGCATATTCGCTATCCACTTGAAGATAACTCAGGTTTTCTTGTTGTTGCCACAACACGACCTGAGACAATGCTCGGTGATACCGCTGTTGCGATTAACCCCAACGATGAGCGTTACAAAAGCCTTATCGGCAAAAAAATAAAGCTCCCCCTCACCGATCGTTTAATTCCTATTATTGCTGATGATTATGTTGATCCTGCTTTTGGTTCAGGTTGCGTTAAAATTACACCTGCACATGATTTTAATGATTATGCCGTAGGCTTAAGACACGCCCTGCCTCTCATCGAGATATTCACAAAAAATGCGGAATTAAACCATAACGCACCAGCGCGCTTTCAAGGATTGGATCGTTTTAAAGCCAGAGAAAATATCCTTACAGAGCTGACAGATTTAGGGCTTCTGGAAAAGATAGAGGATCATATTTTAAAAATACCCAGAGGTGATCGATCTGGCGCTGTTATTGAACCGCTGCTCACTGATCAGTGGTACGTTACAGTGAAACCTTTAGCAGAACCTGCCATTAAAGCCGTTGAAGAAGGCCGAATTGAATTTGTGCCAAAAAACTGGGAAAACACTTACTTTGCTTGGATGCGGGATATTCAAGATTGGTGTATTAGCCGTCAGCTTTGGTGGGGACATCGTATTCCAGCTTGGTTTGATGAAAACAATCATGTCTACGTAGGTAGAAGCGAACAAGAAGTTCGAACAAAACATCAACTCCCAGCAAGCACAAGCTTAAGACAAGAAGATGACGTTCTCGATACGTGGTTCTCTTCTGCGCTGTGGACATTTTCAACGCTAGGTTGGCCAGAGCAAACTGAGGAATTAAAAAAGTTTCATCCCACAGATGTTTTAGTCACAGGCTTCGATATTATTTTCTTCTGGGTTGCCAGAATGATAATGATGACGCTGAAATTCACCGGAGAAGTGCCCTTTAAAAAAGTCTATGTTCATGGTCTTGTACGTGATAATGAAGGGCAGAAAATGTCCAAATCAAAAGGAAACGTGCTTGATCCTCTAGATTTAATTGATGGTATTGATCTTGAATCTTTAGTAAAAAAACGCGTCACAGGCTTAATGCAACAACAAAAAGCCAAATCTATCGAAAATGCTACACGAAAATATTTTCCTCAAGGCATTGCCTCTTACGGCACAGACGCGCTTCGTTTTACTTTTTGTTCACTTGCTTCAACAGGACGCGACATTAAATTTGATGTGGGTCGCATCGAAGGATTTCGTAACTTTTGCAATAAAATATGGAATGCCAGCCGCTTTGTGCTGATGAATACTGAAAACTTTGAGGCAAAAAATCCAATTGATTTTTCAAAAATTGATCTTGCTAGTCAATGGATTATTCTAAAACTTGAAAAAACAACACAATCTATTCAAAACGCACTTGAGCAGTTTCGCTTTGATCTTGCCTCATCAACGCTTTATGATTTCATTTGGCATGAATACTGTGATTGGTATTTAGAGCTTGCAAAAGCTATTTTATACGATAAATCCGTAGCAATAGATCTCCAAGAAAAAGAAAATAATAGCCGCATTGTTCAATGGACATTACTCAATGTGCTGGAATCTATTTTACGTTTAGCCCATCCTTTTATGCCCTTTATCACAGAGGAAATCTGGCAAACAGTTAAGCTGCGCCTTTATTTTTCAGGCGAGAGCATCATGCTTGCGGCTTACCCTAATCAAGAATTAAGCGCACAACATTCACCTTTAAAAAATATTAGTGCGCCAAGTAGCACAAGTGAAAGCGATATTGAATGGCTAAAATCTGTGATTGTTTGTATTCGTAATATCAGAGGTGAAATGAATTTATCGCCTGCTAAAGCAGTATCCATTATTTTAACCCAAGGCGATAATGAGGATAAAAAGCGTGCCTTACTAACAGAAAAATGGATAAAAAGCCTAGCAAAAGTGGAAAAAATAACATGGCTGACTCAAGCTGAAACAGCCCCGTTCTGTGCGACTCAACTTGTTGGTAACCTTGAGATTCTCATCCCTCTTGCAGGCTTAATTGATAAAGAAGCTGAAATAAAAAGATTGAACAAAGAGATTGAAAAACTATCAAAAGAAATTGAACGCACAGAGAATAAGTTATCACAACCCTCCTTTGTAGATAAAGCGCCTGCTGAGGTTGTAACACTTGAGAAAAACAGGCTAAAAGAGAATAGTGCTGCGTTCAATAAACTGAAGGAAAAACGAACCCAAGTTGAATTAATTTAATAACTTCTGTGTGACGATAACCATCTATAACAAAGTGGTTGTCGTGTATACCCAAATCAGGAATAGACATGGTGGACATGCCAGAAAAAAAAACGTTTATGAATACAATTCTAAGTAATCACTGGCATCACTGCCTTATTGCACTTGTGATGATTGCGCTTCATATCTACACACTTGAAACGACTGAACTATTACGATTTAGCCGCACCGCTATTTTAATAAAAAAAGAATGGTGGCGAGGTATTAGCGCGCACTTTATTCATCTAAACCTAAATCATTTATTGCTTAACCTGGGCGGCTTATTAGCAATAATGCTCACTTTTTTTGAGGAAGCACGCCCTAAACGCGATCTGATGATGATTATTGTCAGCTGCATGATCATCAGCTTAGTTTTATTATTTTTTGTACCCAATATCGCCTGGTATGTCGGCTTTTCAGGTGTATTGCATGGTTATCTTGCCTATTTTTTAATTCTCTCTTTCAAAGAACAGCCTCTGCTTTCTCTGCTTGTTTTGGGTGTTTTACTCTGCAAGGTAATATGGGAGATGACCCCTAATGCAGATTTAAGCGCGACCGAAAAGCTGATTAATGGTGTTGTTGCCGTTGAAGCACATGCGGCAGGGTTTATTGCGGGCGTGTTAAGCGCTTTCACTTGTCTATACCAAAATAAGTTAATGAAAAGAAAGAGTGCAACAAATGAGCTTATTTAAAAAAATTGAAGCCGCTATGATCGGCGACAACTATCCACTCGATGATGTACTTAATGAATTAAAGTGGAATGAAGAAGGCTTAATTCCTGCTATTGTACAAAACGCTCACTCAAAAGAAGTTCACATGATGGCGTGGATGGATCGAGCTGCTTTGCTGGAAACACTCACAACTCATCAAGTTTGCTTTTGGTCTCGCTCACGACAAAAAAGATGGAGAAAGGGTGAAATATCAGGACACACACAAACACTGATCGAAGCGCGAATTGATTGTGATGCAGATACGTTGTTATTACTCGTTCAGCAAGTGGGCCCTGCGTGCCACACTAATCGCATGAGCTGTTTTTATGGCACATTGACAGACGAAAAACTTACTGTAATGAGCGAACCGGAAAAATCATTAAAATAAGGCTGTTTGAAAATAGCCTTGCTGATAAAACACAAATCCACGATTATACTCGCCAAGATTAGCAGCATGCACTTCAGTAGCCTGAGCCTGCTATGCCATTTTTTAATTTCGAGGTTGTTATGTCGATTGTTATTGCTTTAGTGGGAAGACCTAACGTAGGGAAATCAACACTATTTAATCGTTTAACGCGCACACGTGCTGCCATTGTTGCTGACTTTCCAGGCTTAACACGTGATCGCTTGTATGGCGTCGGTCGTATTGGCCCTATTGATTATACCGTTATTGATACAGGCGGCCTAACGCCTTCTGCGCCCGTCAATGGTATTGAAATACCTATGTCTGAACATGCCTGGCTAGCGGTTGAAGAGTCGACCATGGTTTTTTTCATGGTAGATGGACGTGAAGGTGTTTCATCTGAAGATTTTTCTGTATTAGATAGGCTCAGAAAACAAGCTAAACCCACTTATTTAATTGTTAATAAAATGGATGGTGTGAATCGGGATCAAGCTTTAGCAGAGTTTTCAACTATGGGCTTTAGCCAGGTTTTTTTCGTCTCTAGCGCACATGGTGCGGGTGTTCTGTCTCTTATGGAAAGAGTGCTTGAGCCTTTTGCACCTAAAGAAATCGCCGAGCAAGAAGTAACGGATATTGATACAGCTCAAGCGGTTACCCTCAGCGAGAACGCACCACCAGCCATACCAGAAGAAACCACCACCAAAAAACCTAGAAAACCTCATGTACCAACTGTTAAAGTGGCAATTGTCGGCAGACCCAACGTTGGAAAATCAACATTAATCAATCGCTTTTTAGGTGAAGAAAGAACGATTGTTTATGATCTGCCAGGCACAACAAGAGATAGCATTTATATTCCCTTTGAAAGAATGGGGAAAAAATATACCTTAATTGATACAGCAGGCATTCGCCGAAAATCGCGCACAAAAGAAACAGTTGAAAAGTTCTCAATCATTAAAACATTGGAAGCTATTGATACTGCCGATGTTGTCATACTTGTCTGTGATGGAAAAGAGGAGTTGGTTGATCAAGATTTACACCTGTTAGGTTATATTCTTGACAAAGGAAAAGGGTTTTCAATCGCTGTTAACAAGTGGGATGGTTTACCAGAAGATAAAAAGAAACTATGGAAACATCAGTTAGATTTGCGCTTAGGCTTTGCACCCATTGCAGACATTAACTTCATTTCTGCATTACACGGTAGTGGCGTAGGCGACTTATACGGCAGCATTGCAAGTGCTTATGAATCTTATAATCTATCCCCTGCCACTTCGGTCATTACACAGTTACTTGAAAAGGCGGTTATCCAAAATCCGCCACCTGCTGCAGGCGGCAGAAGAATTAAACTTCGTTATGCTCACCTTGGCGGTAACAGACCCCCTTCGATTGTTATTCACGGCAATCAAACAAACAAACTGCCGCCTCATTATAAAAAATATCTAATAAATTTTTTTGCGGATGCACTGAAATTACGTGGTATTGCACTTAAAGTAGAGTTTAAAACCAGCGAAAACCCTTTTTCAGATAAAAAAATCCTTTAACAGAGCGCCAAGTAAAACAACGCACACGATTAGTCAGTCATATGAAAAAGAAGAAAAAGAAGTAACGCATCAGCTTACACTCTGCTCTTCTTTCTCTATCTAGAGGATTAAATAATGAAATATGCACTTAGAAATCTGATTTATATTTTATTGTCGCTAAGTACGCTAACAGTAATACCGCTTCAGCTAAGCGCTGCGCTGTTTGATTCATCGGTTGCCTTAACGCCCGATGAGAAAAATAATATCGAGATATTTAAAAATGCAACGCATTCGGTTGTTTACGTCACGAATACAGCGTTGAGACAAGATGTTTTTTCCTTTGATGTGCAGCAAATCCCCCAAGGAACCGGCAGCGGTTTTGTGTGGGATACCTCCGGTATTATTGTGACTAACTTTCATGTCATACGAGGCGCTGATATTGTCACCATCACACTGCATGACCACAGCAAATGGCCGGCAAAAGTTGTAGGGTTAGCCGAAGATAAAGATTTAGCTGTCCTCAAAATTGAGGCACCAAAAGAAAAACTAAAAGCAATGCCAATTGGCAACTCCTCCGTCCTTGAGGTTGGCCGCAAAGTACTCGCTATTGGTAATCCGTTTGGCTTTGATACGACACTAACGGTTGGCGTTGTCAGCGCTTTAGGAAGAGAAATTCAGTCTCTCAATGGACGCACCATAAAAGATGTCGTACAAACAGATGCGGCAATTAATCCTGGCAATTCAGGTGGACCTCTTTTAAATTCAATGGGTGAATTGGTGGGCGTAAATGCAGCCATTTACAGTCCTAATGGCGCAAGTGCTGGAATTGGTTTTGCAATCCCCGTCAATACCGTCAAAAAAATTGTGCCACAGCTAATCAAATATGGAAAGGTAAACAGGCCTGTTTTAGGCGTTGAAACAGCGCCAGATAAATGGAGTTTGGCTTATGGCATTCTTGGCGTACCACTGCTTAAAGTAACGCCTAATTTACCTGCGCAGAAGGCGGGCATGATTGGAATTCAACGTGTATTTAAAGGCGGTCTTGAATTGGGCGATGTAATCATTGGTATTGACGGCAAAGAAATTCGCAATAATGATGACTTATTGTCTGCTCTAGAAGAACACAAACCAGGAGATAGTGTGAGCGTTACATCGCAACGTGGCGATGAAGTGCTTCAATTTAAAGTACAATTGATCAAACAGGATTAATTTAATGGATGATAAAACTGCAACAACTAATACAAACAACACAGAAAAAAAAGCCCACTTTATCAGGCAAATAGTTGAGAATGATCTAGCTTCAGGCAAACATGCGTGTATCGTCACGCGCTTTCCACCGGAGCCCAATGGCTATCTTCATATGGGACATGCAAAATCAATTTGCCTTAATTTTGGCTTGGCAGAAGAATATCAAGGTCAATGCCACTTACGACTAGATGATACAAATCCTGCAAAAGAAGAGCAGGCGTACATTAATGCAATACAAGATGATGTAACCTGGCTTGGCTTTAAATGGTTTGGTCAGGTGCGTTTTGCATCAGACTATTTTGATCAGCTATATCATTATGCAATAACACTTATAAAGATGGATAAAGCTTATGTTTGTAGCTTGTCTGGCGATGAGATTAGAACATATAGAGGAACGCTAACCACACAAGGAAAAGATAGCCCTTATCGCAACCGCAGTGTTGATGAAAATCTTGCTCTTTTTGAAAAGATGCGAAAAGGTGAAGTGAAAGAAGGCGAACAGGTTTTACGCGCCAAAATAGATATGAGCTCACCTAATATCAATTTAAGAGATCCCGTGATTTACCGCGTCAAGCATATGGCGCATCACCAAACAGGCGATAAATGGTGTATTTATCCTTTATATGATTACACTCACTGCCTTTCAGATGCCATTGAGGGCATTACTCACTCGCTATGCACACTTGAATTTGAAGACCATCGCCCACTATATGACTGGGTATTAGCAACGCTTAAAACGCCCTATCATCCGCAACAAATTGAATTTTCACGTCTAAATGTTAACTACACATTAACGAGCAAACGAAAACTTAAACAATTAGTTGATGAAGGGAAAGTTTCTGGCTGGGATGACCCTAGAATGCCAACTATTATTGGTATGCGCAGGCGCGGCTATACTGCTACTGCACTTCGTGCTTTTTGTGAGGCGGTAGGTATTACAAAAAGTGAAGGTATTGTTGAAGTTGAAATGCTAGAACACTTTGTGCGTGATGATTTAGATAAAAATGCGCCTCGTGCAATGTGTGTCTTAAACCCATTAAAAGTTGTTATTGATAATTATCCTGAAAATAAAACAGAGGAACTTATTGGGCACAATCACCCTAAAAAACCTGAGCTTGGTACACGAATACTGCCTTTTTCACGCGAAATCTTTATTGATCGAAATGACTTCATGGAAACGCCGCCTAAAGATTACCATCGTTTATCGCAAGATAAAGAAGTGAGGCTGAGACATAGTTATGTCATTCGCTGCAATACTGTAATTAAAAACGACCAAGGTGAAATCATCGAACTACGCTGTAGTTATGATGAAAATACTTTAGGCAAGAATCCTGAAGGTCGAAAAGTAAAAGGCGTGATTCACTGGGTTTGCGCAAGCAAAGGCGTGCCTTGCGAAGTAAGGCTTTATGAGCGCTTTTTTACAACCCCTCACCCTGAAGCAGATGACAGCAAAAGCTTTATTGATTTTATCAATACTCAGTCACTTAAAGTTATATCAGCAGCAGTTGCTGAGCCGAGCCTTGCGTTGGCTGCACCTGAATCACGCTTTCAGTTTGAACGTGAAGGCTACTTCTGTGCTGATCGTCTCAATCATAAACCTGACTCATTAGTGTTTAATCAAACCGTTTCACTTAAAGATACTTGGGAAAAAACAAAGTAAACATTAATTGCTTATCATCAGCCATTACTTTTAGGACTTATGCAAAATTGTCCCAGCAAGCTGTCGCGATGAAGGTAGTACAAATCGTACGACGAAGTGCGACAACAATACTTTTCTTTTGGAATTTTTTTTTGCTTGTTGGGTCAATAGACATACACTTATTTCACTAAGAACTATTAGTATGGAATAGAGTGAAATAACAATGAATCATGCACATTCATAAGGAGCGATTAAACATGTCTTTATTTTTCAAAAAATCACCCAACTCTCTTTCAAGAAATAACTCTTTAGTTAAAAGGCTTCCAGTTAATATATTAGCGAACACACTTTTATTTCTGTGTGTATTTATTGGTATTAATACTTATGCAATGGGCGATGCTCCCGCACCTGCAAAAACAAACAACGCAACCACCACAAATGAAACCACAACAGCACCATCAAAAGAACGCTCCATAAGCAGCACTCAAGAAGAGGAATATAAAGAGGGAACCCATTACACCAAAGTGGGTGAAATCCTCTACCACCCCATGGAAAAAGTCGACATTATTGAGTTTTTTTCCTATGGCTGCCCTCACTGCTTTCATATTGAGCCTGTGATGCGACATTGGTTAGAAACAAGCGCAACCTATACTTCATTTGTGCGTATGCCTGCTTACTGGAATCCCTTCTTTGAGCTTATGGCTCAAGCTTACTACACAGCTGAAATATTAAAAGCTGAAGATAAAATACATGAACCTCTGTTCAAAGCGATTCACGAACTAAAACAAAACTTGCAGACACGTAATAGCGTCAAAGCATTTTTCGTTGCACAAGGCGTGACTGAAGCTGACTTTGAAAAAACATTTGACTCTTTTGCCGTTAACCAAAAAATGAAAATGGCAGCGGATCAATTTAAAAAATACAAACTAAAAAGTGTGCCGAGCTTTGTTGTTGGTGGGGTGTATGCAACCAGCATAACGCAAGCAGGTAGCCCTGAAGCGTTAACAAAAGTATTAAATCATCTTGCCAAAAAGCTGCACCAAGCTGATTAACGCTCATAACGATCCTTGCAACCTTGCAAGGATCGTTTATGGTTAAGATTTGACCTGGGAAACAGAAAAAAACGTAAAAGATCACGCCCCTTAAAATAGCATCATATTTTAATTGCATTGTCTGATCTGTTTTGTGATGCTATGCGTTACTACTTAACAGGTCAGGTTTTATATGCAAGATGCCGATAAAATTAAGCTTTTAGAAGAGAAAGTTGCTTTCCTAGAAAAGCTTGTACAGCAGCTTGTACAG
>CAMAPQ010000082.1 GCA_945860125.1 Klebsiella pneumoniae | reverse complement strand
ATTAATTCTTCATTAAAAAAAGAGAAAACAATAACCGAAATAAGTATGATTTAAAACACTTTAGCGCTAGGCGAGATGCTCATTAAATATGTCTAAAATAGTGTCGAAAATGATGTCTTAAAATAAAAAATAGCAATTTGAAATCTTCCCTGCCAGGGTAAAAAATAATAAACGCAATTCAAAACGCCGGTATGCGGAATGTGAGTTTTTCTTGTAATAAAAAATAATTACAAAGACTTAATTGGCCACTATGCGGAATGACGGTTGATACCAATACCGCTCCTACTATGCCTACTATCGTTTATGACGAACAAAAAAAGGTTGAACATAAATACTTAAACTTAAGTTCAGGGGGATTAAAACATATCCTCGAAACGACAGAAGGCGCCCCAACAGGCAGAAAAACATGGCGGAAAATTAATTAGCCGCTCTTTTTTCATGAAAAGAGTAAATATAGCGATCAAGTTCATTGCACTTGATCGCATTTCTAAGCTCACTCATAAGCACTTGGTAATAATGAAGATTATGTAACGTATTAAGTTGCGCACCAAGCATTTCACGACAACGATCTAAATGATGTAAATAAGCACGACTGAAGTTTAAGCAAGTATAACAATTACAATTTTCATCTAAGGGTTTATCATCAAAGCGATGCTGAGCATTACGAATACGTATAACACCCTTCTCAGTAAATAAATGCCCGTTTCTAGCGTTTCGAGTGGGAATAACGCAATCAAACATATCAATGCCACATTTTACCGCTTCTACAATGTCTTCAGGCTTGCCCACACCCATAAGATAACGCGGTTTATTTTTCGGCATTTTGTGAGCCGTGCCACTTAACACTTCTCTCATTTCTTCTTTCGTTTCACCCACAGATAAACCACCCAATGCGAGACCATCAAAATCAATTTCAACTAACTTTTCTAACGACTCCTCGCGTAATTCGTTATAAACGCCCCCCTGAACAATGCCAAAAAGCGCACTAGGATGATCAGCATGCGTCTCTTTACATCTTTTAGCCCAGCGCATAGAAATTTGCATCGAAAGATCTGCCTCTTCTTTTGTAGCAGGATAAGGCGTGCATTCATCAAATACCATGATAATGTCGCTATTTAAGGCATGTTGAACTTCAATTGATTTTTCAGGGGTAAGCAATACTTTTTGACCATCAATAGGCGAACGAAAATGCACACCCTCTTCTGTTAACTTTCTTAACGCCCCCAAACTAAATACTTGAAAACCACCTGAATCAGTCAAAATGGGTTTTTGCCAACCGATAAACTTATGCAAGCCACCAAAGCGAGAAATAACCTCAACCCCTGGCCGCAACATTAGGTGAAAGGTATTTCCTAAAATAATTTCAGCGCCAATAGTTTCTAGATCACGCACAAACATTCCTTTTACCGTACCATAAGTACCAACGGGCATAAAAGCAGGTGTTTGTATTTCGCCTCTTTCAAAATGCAAGGTGCCACAACGTGCGTTACCACAACTCGCTTTAACTTCAAACTTCATAAAGGAACCTATTTGTAATATTTTAATTTTTAAGCGTAAGTTAACTTAACGTAGAACTTGCGTGAATAAACATGGCATCGCCATAACTAAAAAAACGATACTGATGCTTAATAGCTTCATCATAAGCCTGAAAAATTAACGCGTGACCCGCCAAAGCAGAAACTAACATTAGTAATGTTGAGCCTGGCAAATGAAAATTAGTTAATAAAGCTTTAACGGTTTTAAATTGATAACCTGGATAAATAAAAATAGCTGTTTCGCCTTGGCTTTCTTTAAACTCGCCGGTAATGCTTTCAAGCACACGTAACGCGGTGGTACCCACTGCGACAATTCTTCTACCTTCCTTTTTAGCAAGATTAATTTGCCTTGCTGCCTCTGCACTAATTTCAAACCATTCTTTATGAATATCATGGTCAATAATATGCTCACATTTCACCGGTTTAAAGGTGCCAGCGCCTACGTGTAAAGTGACTTTTGCAATCTCAATACCTTGGCTTTGCAAATTTTCAATCATCGCTTCATCAAAATGTAGTGCAGCAGTAGGTGCGGCAACAGCGCCTAATTTTTGCGCAAAAATTGTCTGGTAACGTGTTTCATCATCGATATCTGCTTCACGTTCAATATAAGGCGGCAATGGAATCTGACCAAATTTTTCCATGAGAGACCAAAAATCGCCCTGTAAAAGTTTGAGCTTAAATAAAAAGTCTTCTTTTTCTTCAACGACTAAGTGATGTGATACCTCTCCCGTTACCAATAATAAAGACCCTATTTTAATAGGCCGATTTGATTTTAAATGTGCTAAACAATACTGATGATCCAAAACACGCTCAATGAGAATTTCTACTTTTGCGCCTGTTTCTTTTTTTGCAAATAATCGCGCTTTCATTACACGCGTATTATTAAAAACAAGTAAATCTCCGGCTTGTAAAAACTGAGGAAGGTCTAAAAAAGCATTATGTTTAATTGATTTTAAATCACTATTGATCGACATTAAACGGCTATGAGAACGAACTGCTACAGGCTCAAAAGCAATTAACTCAGGCGGTAGCGCATACTGATAATCAGATAATTTCCACATAATAAAAGCATCAAAAAAAAGTTTAAAATAAGGGTTGGGCATTATTCCTATTTAAAAAATAAATTGCAAACAATAGAAAGATCATTATAATGCCCTACGTTACATTCCTGCCGGGATGGTGGAACAGGTAGACGCGCCGGACTCAAAATCCGGTGCCCGAGAGGGCGTGAGAGTTCGATTCTCTCTTCCGGCACCACTTCAATGATTTAAGTCGTCCAACTACATCAATAACAGCTATCTAACGCCATGAAAATATAGGTTTTAGCGTCTGCAGTTGTCTAACGCCATCTACTAGAAGCGCGGTTTTTTTCGGGGTACGATTCAGGGGTACATCAACCACTGATGAGGTTCATACCCCCGTGAAGAACTCCCTGACTGATACCAAGCTCAAAAAATTCAAATCAGAGAAAGCAAAAAAACTCTATGACGGTGACGGCCTTTTTGTCTTGTATATACCACAAAGAATCACTGCAGACGAGAGAAAAAGATGGCAGTATAGGTACACATTTAATAATAAAGAACAGCTCATTACTTTTGGCAACTACCCTTATCTCACGATTGAGTAAGCAAGAAAACTCAAAGAGGAAGCCAAGTGCTTACTAGCCAATGGTATTAACCCAAGCCAACAAAGAAAAAACGAAAAGCTAAAAAAACAAAATGAAGGAAAAAATTCTTTTGAGTTTATTGCTAGAGAGTTTCTTGATAACAACAAAGAAGCATGGTCAAAAGCAACGCTCAAGAAAAAAACAGGCACACTTCAAAGTAATATCTTTCCATTCATCGGAAAGCGAGAGATATCAAGCATCACACCACAAGAATTGCTTACTCTGATAAGAACCATGGAACGCAGAGGGGTTGGTGATTTAGCGCGTTATACGTTGATTGCTTGTAGCCAAGTATTTCGCTATGCGATTTCATCAGGAAAAACAATCACCGATCCTACCAGAGACTTAAGAGGCTCCTTAAAAAAGGTAAATCGTGGACATCGTGCAGCAGTCATAGAACCTAAAGCATTTGGGGAAATATTAAAAACCCTAGAAAATTATAAGGGCAGTTATCCTGTTCAGCAGATATTAAAGCTTTATCCGCTCGTATTTGTACGCCCTGCCGAATTAACAAAAGCAAAATGGGAAGATATTTCATTTGATACGAATGAATGGCGATTCACGACAAGTAAAACAAATACCCCGCTCATAGTACCGCTCTCAAAGCAATCACAAAAAATACTTAAAGAAATGCAGCCGATCTCAGGGCATCAGACTTATGTTTTCCCTGGCGCAACGATTGGAAGCGGAAAACCAATGCACTCAGAAACCCCTAGCAAAGCGCTAAAAAGAATGGAAATTAATGAAGAGCAATCAGTTCATGGGTTTCGTGCATCAGCCAGAACCATGCTTGCTGAACAATTAAAGTATGACGCTCACCTGATAGAACTACAGATAAGCCACGTGATTAAAGACCCAAATGGTAGAGCCTACAACAGAACTTCATTTTTAGATGAACGAACAGAAATGATGCAAGCATGGGCTGATTATTTAGATGAAATAAAAGGGGGTAATTAATTGTGGAAATAACAAAGATGAAGATTAAAGCTGGTGTTTGTAGATTTTCTATGAACGATGAAAAAAACATAAACGAATACATTATCAATGATGAGGTTGTTGAGGTAAAAAAAGAAGAATATCCAAAGAAAAAAAATAAAGCCAAAAGAGTCGCAATTGACTATGAAATTTTGGGCGGATTTTTATTTTTATTTAAAGATGCTTATGGGTACTTATTAAAAGAAGACATAAAAAAAGATGCAATTTCCCAAGCAATAATTAAAGAGATTCATCTTCGCCTCACTGAAGGGCAATACAGAGTTCTTTGCGCAAGGGTTGGGCGATCAGATACATATCAAAAAACATATGGCGCAAATCCTAACACTACAAAAATTGAAGAAAATACAAAAATAAAATCAATTAAAGAAACAACATTTTGCAGCTTTGCTCCAGCAGAATTTGGATTTTCAAGTGGTCAATGGATACCAATGACACCTGATTTAACAGAGGAAATGATAGTCCTATATAACGAGCTTTCTAATCAAAAAACAGATCATACGTTGGCTTTAGAAGAGCTCAAAAGACAAAAAAAGGGTATATCGAACCAAGAAAGACGGGGTGAAAATAAAGAAGAGACACAGACTGATATTTGGACAAAAGATTTTTTAGAAAATGAATATGAAAAAGAAAAGCAAACGGCTAGAGCCAAAGAAAAAAAACCTAATGCCAGTGAAGCAGCACGAAAATGGCTAAAAAGAAAAGAAAAAGAAGAAATAAAACACTATTCGCCAACCCAAAAATTGCCCTCTGAAGATTGTGTCAGGCAATGGGCAAAAAAAATAAAAATAGTTGAAGGATGAATTAGTTAGAAATTTTCACTCCATACACAATACATCTACGCCCAAACATGGCGAGCAACGTACAACGTAACACAGGGGGATAAAACGAATGAGAAATGAATTAAATCTAGATGGCGTATCAAGACTGCCGAAAGTATCAGAGCTGGTGGGAATGAGTCGCTCACAGATTTACAGACTGATACAGATGGGTAAGTTTCCAAAGCAATTGAAGCTATCTGAGAGAGTCAGCAGCTGGCGCAATGTCGATATTATTGAATTTTTGAAAGGGAAAAAAGAATGGAATGCTTAAAGCGAAGTGCCCACTCGAGAGTTAGACGCTAACGAGTGAGCCAATTTCCGTAAACCAACAATCTAGCTAGAAGACGGAGTGCAAACAATCAAACAAGGACGGACAACTTGATTTTAGCACTCCCCTTCTGGCTGTTTCAAATAAATATTTAGACAGTTAAAAGTGATGCCAAATGAATACTAAAGCTATTGATCTAAAACAAGCGGTCTATTATGGTAGCGAAGAGCACCAACCAATTCCTGATACCGCTCTACACTATGACACTAAAGAGCCTGATACTTTTTATAATAAATTCCTTTCTGACCACCAGAACCTTTCAGATCGTTCAGATCGTTCAGATTCAGCAGAAACAAGTACAGATTCACATTCAGATGCCATTCAGATCGACGGTACAGACACGTTCCCAATTGACGTTTTCCCAGACGATCTCAAAGAAGTTGTTAAAAAGCTCGCCGATAAGGCTGAAGTTGGGCTATTGACTGCTACTAACTGTGTGCTTGGTTCTCTATCTCTAGCATCACAAAGTGTTTTTAATTGCCGCATGGTAAGAACAGGACAAGAAAAGCCGGTAAGCATGTTTTACTTAACGATAGCCGTAAGTGGAGAAAGAAAGAGCACATCGATGACCCCCTTGCTTCATCCCTTCGAGAAATACAGGAAAGAAGGCGAGGTGGAGCTGAAAGAAATGATAGCAGAATACCGCGCCAAAAAAGACGTGTGGGAACAAGAATTACATGCGGTCAGAAATGACAAAAAAATAAAAGCGCAGGAGAAAACCTGCAAGCTAAAAGAGATCTATGCTAGAGAACCAGTCGCCCCCATCTCGTTTGACCCCATCGCGAAGGGGAAAGGCTCCATTGAAGGGGTTTTAAGACGGTTAAAAAAGCAATTGTCAGTAGGCTTGCTCACTAGCGAAGGTGCAGGATTTTTTGGTGGTCACGGCATGAAGGTTGAAGGTGGCGCACAAAACCGATCACTATCTGTATTTTGCGAAGTTTGGGACGGTGAACGAATAGATCAAACTAAGGCAAAAGAAGAAGAATCTTTTTTCATCGAAGATGGGAGAATATCCCTACACGTTATGATTCAGCCAGAGGCTTACACCCGATTGGTAGATGTTAGATATCTTTATGAGCAAGGTTTTTTTGCTCGTGTTCTTAAAGCTAGGGCTTTTCCGCGAGCATTCACTAGGGTTCCTACTGATGAAGAAGAAGAAAACGTTTGTGAGCACGGGATAATACAAGGCATTCTTGATATTCCAGAGATCAAGAGATTTAACGAGGTTATATACAGGCTTTTAAAGCTAACGCCTGCGGTCACCGTATCGAATGATTCACCCTCTTTCAATATCATCGAAATTACAGACAAAGAAGCAAAAAGAGCATGGTTCAAGGCTTACCGTGAAATTGAGGTAAACAGAAAATATAAAGCTATTAAACCTTTAGCAGACAAAGCAGGGGAAATGATAATCAGACTGGCTTGTCAGATCGCCATATATAGAGCGATGAAAGAAGTTACCTTCCCTGACAATACTTTTTTTGCTCTCCCTATGAAAAAGCCCCAAGAAGTCGAGGGTTTGTTTGATAAGGAACCCCTTCCAATTGATCCATATGTCACAAAAGAAGACGTTAAAGCCGCCCATGACCTGATGATTTTTTACCTAGGTGAAGCGCTAAAAGATGAAGTCGGAGAGACAGAGCCAGCCAGAAAAGATGCGATTTTTATGGCTCAATGGATGCTAAAAAAAGGTAAGGCCACCCTTCACAATAAGGACTTCGCCAGCCTCAATAAAATGACAGCAGACAGAGCATACAAGGCGATAGATATTTTACTGGCTGAAGATATTTTTAAGGGTGACCACTACAACGAAGACCTCAAGAAGCACACGTCGTGGATAATGATTGAAAACAAGGACGAGGTGAACGCGTGGATTAAGAAAAACTCAGCTGGAGGTGAATAATGGGCGCTCAACTGAAAAAAACAGGGCGAACCATGAATAGACGACCATTAACCCCATTAGAAAATATATACATTTCCGAGGGTGCCGATGATAGGCGCGAACTTGCCCTAATGCTCAAAAAAGACAGCGATTATCAGCACCTCAGCATGAGGCGATTGTGTGCGGTACTCAAGGAAATGCAGATCCAACGCCTGATAGAGTGGGAGGATCGCCGATGAAGCCGAACTATAGATACAGCCTGAGCCGTTCGTCCAAAAAGCACACATGCCCAAACTGTAAGCAAAAATCCTTCACTTACTTTTATGACCATTTAACAAGCGAAGAGCTGCAAGATTATGGGTGGTGTGATCGTCAAGATAAGTGCGGCCACCACCGGTCACCCACGCACGATAAAACACCACAATACAAGCCATTTCCACGCGCTAAACCGTACCTAGTCAGGCAAGTTACACCAGCACCAGCGGCAGTACTCATACCTGATACCGAGCTTGACGCGTTGAGAGCCCTTGAGAATATCAGGGGCAGCCAATTCTTTAAGAACATGGTGAATCACGGCTTCACTGAGTCGCTAGTGATGGAAGTATTTAATCTATACAAAATAGGCACGGTAAACGGCTGTACAGCGTTCCCATATATCAACCGCAATGGTGGGATAAGTGCGGTGTCGTTGATTGAGTACGGCGCAGATAATCACCGAGTCAAGGACAGTGTCAAACATAAGTGGTTGCATACGTACATAGAAAAAAACCACTTCCCGCTTCCTGATTGGATCAAGCCATACAGCGCTCAAGAAAAAAAAGTGACGGCACTATTTGGCGAGCACCTACTAAGCCAATACCCTAGCAACCCCTTAAACGTCGTAGAAGCCCCAAAAACTGCGATCATAGCCACGCTATACTCTGAGATACCCACAGATGAAAAAACGCCAATTTGGGTTTCTGTAGGCGCTTTAAGCTGGCTAACGGACGAGAAGCTAAATCTATTGGCCAGAGAGGCGCATAACCGCCCATCAGTCATTTTGTATCCCGACTTGGGAGCTGAAGATATCTGGAAGGGGAAAGTTAAAGACTTAAGGTTCGAGAAGCTAATAGCTTTTTCTGACCTCATCAAAAAACAGGCAACAGAAGAAGATCGAGAACAAAGAAAGGACTTGGCTGACTTTTTATGGAATCTGAAACCCAATCTGAAGCCATCTGAAACCAAATATGAACCTAAAACCGCTGAATCTGAACGATCTGAACGATCTGAAGATTCCTATACTGCGTTTTCCGGTGAATCATGCAAAGAAACAAACGAAAAAAGCATCAATTGGCCATACATCAGTGATGGCGAGAGATACATCGCCCCCTTCAAAGATGACACCCATTTGCCTGAGTCCGTCGAGCAAAACCTTCCCCCTACTTGCGCCCCAGCCAATGAGACCTTCCCTATCACTTGCTCTAGCGAACCATCACCCATGAGCGCTTATTTCTGGGTGTCAGGCAAGGCAGGGAAAACTTACCTCATGCCTGATGACCAAATATGGATTGTCACCCTACTAGCTTCGATTGATAACCGGAAGCGGCAAGAGTTAATGCGAGAACACCAAAGCCTATTTCTTGATACGTACCATCAAACGGCAGGCTCAAGGCTCAAAAAAGACGAGATAGCTAGACGCAAAGCCAATACATGGCTAAGAGATTTACTTAGTAGCACTGATATATCAGACAAACAACAGAAGCGAGGCTAATTATGTCAAAATTCACTAAAGGACAATCAGGCAACCCATCGGGTAGACCAGTGGGAATCACCAAAACCACCGAGATTAGGCAGCAGCTAGAAAACGGCTCTGATGGCGTTGTCAGGAAATTACTTGAGATGGCAGAAGGTGGCGATATAGACGCAATCAAGATGGTTATGGATAGGGTATGCCCAGCACCAAAGCAGGCAGCACAGCCAATCTTGCTACCTTCGTTTGATAGCGACCAAGAGCGGTTAGATTATATTTTGAGCGAGGTTCTTAATGGCAATATTCCTATTGAAATAGGCGTGCAAGCGCTTGGCTTTATGGAGCGATGCAAGAAGGATATAGAAAACCAAAAAATAGATGATGCGTTCAAGATAGACGACGAACACAAAGAAAAAATAGCTGGTTTTTTTCGCCAATGACACGAGAAAGAAGCACGCGGCTTTCTCGTGCTTCAGTTTAGTTTTAAGCAGGTAACATTCTCAGTGGTTTTAGCCTGATAATGCAGGATACATTTCAAAACGAGCTTTCTTTTTATTTACTAAAGCTGGCTTAAGTTTGCTTGCAAAGCTTCTGCCAAAAAGCAATAACAGAGCAGGAATCATTAAAAAAGCAGCTGATGGAGTGGGAAGTGCGATTCTAGTTACTGAATCAACGGTACCTTGCCCGCCCCCAAAACCACTGCCTAGTGCAAATGAAAAGGCTGAATCAAAAATACTACCATCCTGAAGAAGCTTGAGATCTAAATTAAAAGAACCGTATGCATGTGGATCAAACACATCAGCAACTAACTTGCTGATAATAAGACCACCCTCAGAATAAATAGAGCGACTGACGTCAAATCTAAACATATGATTTGGATCTTGCGACTGCCCATTATCGCCGAAACAACGACTCCCAACCTGATCTACACCCAAACATGCTGTAAATGTTAGAGGATCTGCTAAAAGATCAGAATCAATATTCATATCTAGGTTAAATTGACGACCAATCATTGATAAAAAGTGACCAGAACCTAAGTCGATACCGCTACTCAAAGTACCCTCTATCCTGTAATGCTCAGGAATCGCACTTGCCACCCCAGCGGTTACCATTCCCCCCAAAACACAAAACGCCAAAATAAGGCTTTTAACGTTGAATTTAATCATTCCTGATACTCCCAATAGGTTATTAAATGTGACGCGTGTTACGTGACGCGCGTCACAGGTATATTGCCAAAGCGGGAATTTATTTTTTATATTTTTGTGACTACAAAGACATTGATTGGCTCTTATTGTTTTTTGACATCAAAAGGTAAGCACTTTTCTTCTATCACATTAACCATCAACAACCGGATAGCATCAGAAACAGATAGCCCCATTCTTGATAGAACCTTCACCGCTTTCTTCTTTGTTTCAGAGTCGATACGGGCACGCACATAAGTAT